>DATFNI010000281.1:0-3881 GCA_035266485.1 Balneolales bacterium | reverse complement strand
GGATCCCCCGCAAAGAGCCCTGGTCTTGTCGGTGGATGAGAAAACCCAGATTCAGGCCCTGGATCGCACCCAACCGGAACTGCCCTTGCAGCCCGGAGGTGCGCGCCGGCTCACCAGTACCTATAAACGAAACGGTACGGTGAATCTGGTGGCGGCCCTGGCCGTGCACACCGGGGAGATCACCGCCCGGCAGGTGCAACGAAATAACTCGGAAAACTTCCTGAAGTTCTTAAAGCATTTGGACCGCAAATATCGCCACGTCCAGCTTCACCTGATCATGGACAATCTCTCGGTCCACAAGAACAAACAGGTTCAGCAATGGTTGAATGGGAAGCGCAAATTTGTTGTGCATTATACCCCCACCTATTCCTCCTGGCTCAATCAAATTGAAATCTGGTTTCATATTCTCACCCGCAAGGTCTTGAAAGACGGGGTATGGCATTCCCGCAAACAACTCATTGATCAACTCATGAGTTATGTTAGAACCTATAACCAGACCCAGGCCAAACCTTTCGCCTGGACATATGGCCAAGAATACTTAACGAATTAAGTAATAGTAACACTAGGCAGTGATGACGCATCAAGAGTAACCGCGTGTGAACCAGCCGGTTGATTCTCATCAGCAAGTGTAGCTACTAACTGGCCGAGTGTATTATCCTCGTTCCCAACACCCCGTTGGGAATGCTCATCCCGAAACTCTGTTTCACCTGTCTATCGGAACCTTATTTGGGGGGAACACTTCGAATAATCCATCTTTCTTCGTTGTGGAAGCAGAGCTTTGCCACTGGGCGTTCCCAAAGGGACTTTAGGAACGAGGGTATTTAAATGCCTAAGCCAATCACATGTACTCTCATTGTTATAACCTCACCTGTTATATTTATTTGTTAGGTATGTATTATTTTACTTCTACTGAACCAGCACTTTCTACGGCAATAGAATCCGAATGATTATCTACACGCACTCCTATTCCAAAATAACCGGATGTATCTGTTGGAGCTATCCAGTCGATATAGTTCCGGTGCCCGCTGGTATAAGCATTGGCTATAACCTTAGGTGCCCATATGGTGTCTCTTGCATTGACTGGTTTTCCATATTGGAATTGCCACACAAAGATAAAGCTCTTGTTCAGACTATCTTCAATGACACATGTAATGCGAGTGGTGTCTCCTCTGGCCACATTATAAGGTTTTGTAGTCACCTCTAGTATTCGCGTTTGGTAGTACCCACCCTTCTCGCCGCCGCTGTCTGTGGTACTTCCAGGAGCTAGTCCACCACAACCGGCCAGCCATAAGCCGCATAAAAACAGAACCGGTAGCAAGCGTATAACCCTGTACTTAAACCTCTTCAAATGTAAATCTCTGTCCTTCTTGTTCATAGCTTTCTTCTCCTAACGAAGGGTTCATCAATGCAAAAGAAGCCTCTTTCCATAACAATCGCCTCCAATTATATATTTAATAACGAATTACAAAGTAGTTTACTTATTGTCAATCACATTCGTTCGTTAATTTTGCTCACTTTGTACTTCCAGTATTGACCTTATTTCATTTCGTAGTTCCCTTGATCCATACCCAATACGGGTTTGAAGAAACTGATATAGAGCTTTCTCATCCCTTAATCCTGCATGTCTCGCCACCTTATATGCTGAAAGTGCGGGATTATTCATCCATAACGTTCTTATATAAGTGATTCTCGTCTCTGAGCAATTTACCGGCAGGCATTAAAAATGCTTTATCATTAATGCAACGACGTACACTGAGGTACGTCGTTGCTCGTGATTTCACTATTTGATGAGTGTTAATTTTCGGGTAAAGACCTTGCCTCCCAAGTGAGCACGTACCAGATACATCCCACTTGCCAGCATATGGGCATCAAATCGCAACTGATATCTGCCAGCCTGGTAATCCTTATTGGTCAGAGTAGCAACCAATTGCCCGGCGACATTATATACCTCAACCTTCACATGAGCTGCCTTCGGCAAGCTGATTGGAATTGTTGTTGTTGGGTTGAATGGATTGGGATAATTGGCATCCAAGGCAAATACTTTAGGAAGGTTGCTATCTGTTGACTGAACTGATTTTTCGGCTATGGTGGGAGCACTTGCAGAGGTGACACCCTGGTTATGCTCTTTCATCAAATATAAAAGCCACTTTTCTTGTGACACAAAATCAGCATCCGTCACCTTACTGGTCATACCGGCATCGGGAGATATAGCTTTAATGCGTTCTAAGGCTGCATAAGCGCTATCATACCGGCCCAACTGCTGCCAACCTTTGAGTTGATAGGCATACAGAATCGACTTGCTGTCTTTATTTTCCAGTTTGGAAATCACACGATTGCTACGATTCAGTGCCTCTTTTACCTTCCCATCACTCAGAAGTTCATCAACACTCAATAACAGTGATGCTTCTCCCATTAACTGGACAGTTTTTGCTTGTTGAATATTGGCATTCAGTTTATTGTCAATTGAAGCCGACCCACCCGTTAAATTATTGGTTTGTAATGCTCCTGATTGAGTGAGGCTAAGCGGTGACCACGTCTCCATTTGCTCTTGCCAATCTTCTAATTTTTTATTGACTCCCGTTCGTTCTCCCCACTTGTTTTTTACATCATAGCGACGGGCCAGGTGATACCATTCCTGTACTCTGCGAATATTCCAGCGATCATTCGGAGCTTTGGCAATAGCTTCCTTAAGATCCATCATTCGCTGTTTTGCCCATAACAATTCATCCGCAGTAAAACCATTAGTTGTATCACTTACTATCTGGTCAGTCGTTGCCATCGTAAGAACATTTGTGGGGGCTGCTTCCTGCAGGTTAACTGCCGCCTCTATGTTTTGATTGTTCATACCATAAGCAGGAGAACTGTGATCCACCGTTGAATCCTGGTCTATGACCGGATCCCATCTCACATCACCATAGATCTTTGAGGAAGGTGTACTTCCACTCCAGTAGTTCATCTGTGCCCAGACGGTGTTGTTGATATAAGTCTCCCCGTCCGTAGTATATGCCAGGCTTTTTAAATAATACCCGGAATTGTTCGCAAACGTGTTATACCCATCATATATATATGGTTGTGTGACTCCGGCATAGAGCCATCCTCCGTTTCTTACGACAATTTCATCGGTTCCGTTCCCTGAAACTTCGGTATATCTTAGGTCAAGAGTACCGGCGCCTTTGACGTCAATACCATGCCCATCGTTTTGGGTAATATGGGTTCGCTTCCAGGACAAAGTTTGCCCGGCCGTAAAGATCTGGTCAGTATAAACGTGTGCCCCCCAGACCTGCAACCCGTCAGACGTATTATTGTTTATATGACATGCCTCCAGCTTAATTGTTCCACCCGAAGTCCTGATACCCACATTATTTTGGGTAAATGTACTGTTGCGGGCATAATTATTCGTCCCGGCCTGCTGTACCAATCCGATCTGTCCACCCGTAAATGTGCAGTTTTCGATCTCACTGCTCCCATCCAGTTCCACCCATGCATACCTCTTTGAGGCATCGTCGGGATTATTACTGGTAAAAACAACGTTGTCGGCTGTAAGTGATCCAGAAACTTTTAGGTAGGCATCTTTGCCTAGATAAACGGTTGTATTAGATATACTGACATTGCCCTCTAACATTACCGTGATATTGTCACCTATATAAAGAGGGTCTCCATCAGCGAATGTTTGATTGCTGATTATAGTGTTTGAAGTATAATTATGATCACTGCTTTGACTCAGATTCACCTCGTAGTCGGGGTCACTTAGCCATACGCCATTGGTATTCACAAGTCTTGTAAAACCGAATGACTTATTAGCTGCCAGAGTTAAATTGGTCAGTCGTGTTCCGTCTTTAATAACATCGAAATCGAAATTAACGTTGAGAGGGAAACCATAA
>DATFNI010000280.1:0-2995 GCA_035266485.1 Balneolales bacterium | reverse complement strand
TCCGCCCCACAAAGACACGGTTTTTTCCACGAGTGACGCAAGTTTCTTTACTGTACCCGGACTAACGTGGATTGGGACGGTTTTATGACCAAGGGCCTGTTCGGTTGCCCATTTGATCTGATTCCAGGTGTATATTTGCTCGCTGGAGATAAAATATTTTTTCAAGCCGGGATCGTTGCGTTGTGCTGCCAGCCAAAGTCCCTGCACCACATCAAAAACATGGATCAGAGATAATCTTGGCGTTTCACCATCACCAATAATGGGACAGATATGTTTGGATGCTATCTTGAAGAAGGCATAAATGTCTTCCTCGCGAGGCCCATATACCGCAGGGGGACGCAATATACTAATAGTCATTTCAGGGGCATTCATCTGTTCGATGCGCTCCTCCATCATCTTTTTTGATATCCCGTACATGCTGACCGGCTGCATCGGATCCTCTTCGGTTAATGGACGATTCAGGCTTGGCCCTGCGGCGGCAAGAGATGACAACACAACAATTCGTTTGACACCTGTTCGCTGAGCAATCCGGATCAGGTTTTCTGTTGCCTCAACATTGGTATGCAAAAAATCAGAACGGGTCTTGGCCTTCAGAATAGCCGCAAGATGAAAGAGTGTATCAACGTTTTCAAGTCCTTTTTTTAACGCCTCAATATCATGCAGGCTACCCTTGATTGGGGTATATGGCTTCCCCTCCAGCCATCGTTCGGTTGTGTGCACCAAACAACGGGTCTCGACGCCGTTTTTGACAAGGTGATCAACCAGATGGCTGCCAATAAAACCGGTACCTCCAGTTATAAAGGCTTTCATTAAGTGGAATTCAGAATTGATTAGTAATGTAAATGTATCTTCAGTTCCGGAATTCGGTGCAACCGTATACGGGCATAGACATCACTCCCGAAGATATCGGAACATATTTGACCCCAAGATAACTGATTGTCATTAAGGTCTCCAAGACAAGAATATACGAATGCCATGAAATTATCAGAGGGAGTTATTGTAACGGGCAGGTATGTTTGCCATGGTAAAAAAAGGATTTAATAAAGAATCGTTCGGTTTTTCATCGTGAAACATATTGTATTTCTTTTAATTATCTGTAGCCGTATTAATTTTCTAAATGGAAGGCTCTGCAAAATCAACCTCATAAGCCTCTCCTGTAAATCAGGAGAGGTTTGGTAAGGTAAAAATAAAGGTTTTGCAAAGCCTTCTTCAGTTTGAAAACAGGGCTGGCACAGCGCTTCTGTACAGGAGGAGAAATGTTAAAATAAAAGATATCTGAGATTACAAATGGCAGATTAAAATGTGCCGATCTTTAAAATTTGATTGATAAATATACGGTTATGGAATGATTCGGCAGGATTATTATAAAGTATGGCAGGATAATGTATATATTTATAATTGTATGAAATAGATATGTAAACAATATTTTTCATATAAATATTACGACATAATTTTATTCATTATGACGGTTTCAGATAAATTCATGTATGTGTATATGGATTTCGTTTTAGTTGAGTTTTTCTTATCATATATAGATTTATTGTTTCTGATGCTCTTCGGCTAATAATTTTAAAACCTGTAATCAGTGGAAGAGCTAAAAGCTTGCAGCAGAAGTATAAAAGCTACTGATTTGATACTGAAGCCGGTATTTCCAAAAAATTGATGAAAAATAAAGAATTACGTGTAGCCATCTTTACCGGTAATTATAATCACATTGCCGATGGGGTTTCTTTAACTTTGAACCGGTTGGTAGCTTATTTGATGAAGCATGATATTCCGGTCATGATCTTTGGCCCGACAACCGATAAGCCTGCTATCGACCATAAGGGAGAGTTTGTTCCGGTACCATCGCTGCCGCTTCCCGGAAGGCCCGAATACCGCGTCACGGTGGGGTTTCCGGAGGAAGTACAGCAACGCCTGCGTGAATTCAGCCCAACGCTGGTTCACATTGCAACTCCGGATTTGCTCGGTTTCCGGGCAATGCGATTTGCCCAGGCAAACGATATCCAGATTGTTGCCTCATACCATACCCATTTTACCAGTTACCTGAGTTATTATAACATGGATATGCTGGAGATGCTCGGATGGAAGTACCTGAACTGGTTTTATGAGCAGTGCAAGCATATATATGTTCCAACAGCCTCCATGGCTGATGAATTGCATGCGCATGGTATAACCCATGGGCTCCGCATATGGTCCCGTGGTGTGGACTCGGATCAGTTCTGTCCCGAAAAACGGGATATGGAATGGCGCAGATCGCATGGCATCGACGACAATAACATTTTGGTGAGCTTTGTTTCCCGGCTGGTGTGGGAGAAAGACCTGCAAACAGTCGTTGACTCAATGAAGCGGGTGTTTGAAAAGGACAAAAACGTTAAAGCGCTGATTGTTGGTGATGGACCTGCCCGTAAGGAAATGGAACATATGCTGAAGGGAGCTATTTTTACAGGCTTTCTCCGGGGAGACGATCTGGCGGGTGCGTATGCCAGCAGCGATGTTTTCTTCTATCCCTCGGATACGGAAACGTTTGGCAATGTCACTCTGGAAGCGATGGCAAGCGGACTACCTTCGGTAGTGGCCGATGCTACCGGCAGCCGGTCATTAGTCGAGTCGGGGGTGAACGGGTTGGTGGTACCACCCAAGAAGACCAAAGAATTCGCCTCGGCAATCCTGAAGTTGGCCAGGGATGATGAACTGCGTTGTAAAATGGCTGAGACGGCACGTCAAAAATCGCTGGCTTATTCATGGGATAATATCATGTCGGATCTCGTGCAGAATTATATGGAGGCTCTGGCGGAACCCCGGCCGGAACTCAAGATCTGATGCAGCGTCTGCGAGTGCTCTACATATCGCATCTGCACCCCCCAAAAAATGCTGTCCTCGAAAATATGGGAGGCATGCAACGGGTAAGCATGCAGCTCGTGGATGAACTTTTACGGCATCCGGATGTTGAATTGCGTCCCATTACACTAGAGACATCCTGGAAACACGCAGG
>DATFNI010000279.1:0-18729 GCA_035266485.1 Balneolales bacterium | reverse complement strand
AAGAGGGATAAACACAAGATTGGCTAATATTGACCCATAGAATGTGGTTATAAGTGCCACGGCCAGGCTGGCACCCATATTGGCATTCTGGTTGAGTGTGCGTAACATCAGGACCAGTCCGATTACCGTACCAATCATGCCGAAAGCAGGCGCATATCCGCCCATCGCACGGAATATCCGGGTTGCGATATTTGACTCACGCTTCACAGACTCAATTTCATGTGTAAGGATACTTTCAAGATCCTCACCGCTTACACCATCAACAGCTAATTCTATTGCTGTACGTAAATAGGAATCATCAACATATTTCAGATCGGCATCTAAAACCAGCAGACCGTTTCTGCGGGCCCGGCGTGCAAACATGATCAGGACTTCCACCTGCTCGATCAGATTGATATCCTTTCTGGAAAGAGCCTTTTGCACCAGTCGAAACGATTTGACAATATCGCGATGATGGAAATTGATCATGGCCGCCGACAGCACTCCCCCCAACACAATGATCATGGAAGATACACTGATAAAAGCCATCAGCCCGTTTTCGGACGCAATGGCTACAACGATGAGACCAAATCCGGCCCCCAGACCAATAAGGGTTGATTTACCCATATCCTTATAAAAAGTAAGGGTACCGGCCATAACGGCCGGTACCTTGTAATCATCCTTGATTATCCCTTATTATCGTTTCAATTGTACTACTTCATTAAGTAATTGATCTGAAACTGTAATTACACGTGCACTTGATTGATAAGCACGCTGTGTTATAATCATATCCGTAAATTCCTTGGCAAGATCTACATTGGAACCTTCCAGGAATTGGGAGTTAATGGTTGTGTTCGACAGATTAGACGCACTGTCTATCTTCAATTCACCGGCCTGTGCCGTAAGGTCATACAAGCCGTTACCTTTGTTGACCAGTCCGTTCGGGTTATTAACCTCACCGATGGCAACCTGAGCCAGATTACGTGTCTTACCGTTGCTGTAGGTACCAACGATGTTACCACCTCCGTCGATAGAAAAATCCTGGAGATCACCCTTCCCGTAACCGTCGTTGCTGGTGACACTCAAAGTGCTGTTGCCAACAAATTGGGTAACGGAACTCCCGTCGGCGGTTGATCCCAAATCAACAGTCACGGTTTTAGTTGATGTAGCCCCATTCCCGGGATCATATGTGATATCAAAGCTGCTTCCGGATGTCAGGTTCCCGTTTTCGTCAAACTTAACGGTGCCGGTACCGCCATTGGTAATTTTTTCACCGTCCAGGAAACTGGCCTTATACTGCCATGTGTTGTAGTCAGACTGGGTCATCTTCAAAAGCAGCGTATGAGGATTACCCTGCGAGTCATATACCGTTGCACTCACGTTTTTGCTGTTGGTAACACCTGCTGTCTGAACCTTAAACACCGGCAAGCTAATATTACCTGTGCTGCCCGCTCCCATCCCGAGTTGCATACTGAGCTTGCTGTCACCAGGTTTCAGGCTGGTCAGATTGATATTTCCATCGACCATAGTTGCTGTTGCTTCACCATTGAAGGCAGTATTAATGGTATCAAGCAAATTCTGGACGGTATCTCCAGCCGCATACGTATATGTTGCATTGACTGCCGTACCGTCATTTTTTTGACCGGTGATGGCAATAGTGTCTCCCGGTTGCAAACTTGTACTGGTTTGCTTCAGACTGTTGAGATCGGTTGTTGGATCGGCAAAGGTCCCGTCTGCTTTTGTAAAAGCTGCCGTCTGCGTCAATAACTGAGTCGTACTCGTGTCTGCATTAAGGTTGCCGCTTATTTCAACATTTTGTGTCTGTTTGGGTTCATAAACACTATTGAAATCAATTTTGATATTAGATGTGCTGCTGTTACCAATGATATTACCCTGTCCATCAGCCATGTAACCTTGCACGGCGTCACCATTGTTTGTTACCAGTTCACCATTCTTATTGAACTGGAAATTACCTGCACGTGTAATCATTGTATGGCCGCCATTATTGACGAGGAAGAAGCCATTACCCTGTATAGCCAGGTCTGTCTTGATATTGGTTGCATTGAGTTGCCCCTGACTGAAATCACGGTCAATCGACGAAACCTGGGTTCCTAAACCAACCTGGTTTACAAGCTGCGGAGCCGAATTAGCGTTGGCCCCGGTACGTGCCATATTATTGGCTATCATTTCAGCAAATGTCACGCGGCTCTGTTTGAAACCGACAGTGTTCACGTTTGCTATGTTGTTTCCAATGACGTCCATTTCAGTTTGGAAGCCATTCAACCCGCTAATCCCTGAGGAAAGTGAATTCATTAAAGCCATGATATACTCCTGTATATTTTATTTTTTCGTTAAGCGCAACGTCAATCGGTCGGTTGCGCAACGGGCTTCCCTATGCGGGTCCAGCCCAGTTTGTTGTTTATAATTGTTAAGTTTATTGTTTGTTGGTAAATACCGCACTGTCGATCTGGGTGAACACACGCTCGCGCATGTCCAGCTGGTCGACGGCTGTTATCACTGTTCTGTTCGGGACATTGACCACAAAGGCATTATTCCCATCCATAATCAGCGATTCCTTACTCCCTTTACCCGCAGCACGATCGACGGCTTCCTGGAGACGCGACAGATCAGATTCGTTGAGCTGTATGTTGCGTTCCTCGAGTCGCTTTAGTGCGTGCCCGGAAAACTGGAGTTGATTTTTATCTCCGCTGACACGGCTTAATATCCCCGCAAAGCTTTCACCAGTGTTCGCTGATGTTGGCTTTTGCTGTTGCACCGGTGATGGTGCAACCGGAGAAACCCGGCCTGTCAGATGGCGTATATCCATTTTTCTTAGAGTTTTCTACTGACCACTAACTGATGATGGATCACTGACCGCCTCGACATTGCCCATGCTCACAGGTACGCCGTTCACCGTAAGGGTGACACCGCTCTTGGAGTACTGGACTTGTGATACTTTACCTTCAACATAAGCGTAGGAGCTGACCGGTGAACTACCGTTCGAAGCAGCAACACTTACGTGATAAGTACCAGCAGGCAGTTGGCTTCCATTATCATTTTTCCCATCCCAGGTCCAGGATTGATCACCCGCACTGCGGTTTGACAGATCGACAATGCGAACAACATTACCTGAATCATCGGTGATGGTTAACTATCCATCGGCAGCAACACCGCTAAGGTTAAATTTCACATCCGTGTTTTGTCCGGGTGTTACCTGTAAAGCATCGCTTTGACCCTTCACAATTTTACCCGTCAGGCTGGCTGCCATCGTATTGGTCATTGCCTGTCCGACTGACTGCTGGGTATTTGTGAGGTTGGTCATTCCTGTATTGAGGTTGGTCAGCTGCTCAACCGTGTTAAACTGAGCCAACTGGGCAGCGAACTGTTGACTGTCCATTGGATTCGTTGGATCCTGGTTTTGCAACTGCGTCATTAGCAAGCGTAAAAAGTCATCCTTGCCCAGACTGGAGTTACCCGTCTTGGAATTCTGATTATACACTTGGTTTGTATTGTTTATTATGGCATTTATTCCACTTGTATCCATTTTTTTACCTTTATTATGCCGTCCATTCTGTGTTATTGTAGCCTAACCGGCGGTTGCTCAACGGACGCTCTTTCGGCTCCGCTGTTCTCTCATCAAAATCGTTACTACTTATATTCGTGGGTCGATGGTAGGCACCCCCGTTTCCGGATTGTTGCTGAAACTGCTGCGCCGGCTGGCCATTCGACTGATTCTGAAATTGCAAGTCGACCTGGACATGCATCTTTTCCTGGAGATGATTCTGAATTTCCTGCATATGTTGCTGCAGGAGCTTGTTCAGATCCTGGTTGCCACCACTGAGCTGCAGGTGCAGGATACCATCAGACGTTCTTTCCGATACATTCAATGTCTGCCCGTTATCCATGACAAGCCGGTGCTTTTGCCATGTCTGTGGCTGGTCTGGTTGGGATGATTTCTGCACCAACGACACAAGACGTTCAGCAACAACATGCGGTACATTAACCTGTGCCGGTGCTGTTATTGAAGCTGCGTTATTCCCGGTCTGTGCTGACTGGGCATGAGAGACCGTACCGTTTCCTGTTGGGTCAATCTTGGGTGCCCCTGCATCTGATTTTACCTTATTGGCCGGAGTTTGTTGGGCCTGAGCCTGCCCATTCGAATCACTGCCCGGACGCTGTTTATGCCCACCTGTCGAAAGTGGCGAATTCACACTTTTACTATCAACTGTTCCGGTTAAACCGTCACTTCCCGAAACGTGATTGTTGTGTAAGACAGCCTTGCTGCTGCCTTTAATCTGAACGTGATCTTTCGGTCCCTCATTTACTTGCGGGCTGCTGCTCTTAACGATCCGTTGTCCATAATATCGATCACGAACTACGTTTGGAGCATCCTGCGACGTTTTGACTGTTTTTAACTTACCTGCATCCGGCCCGGTGCTTTTTCCTTTTGATGGATCAACCTTCTCGTTCTTTGAAATGTTTACAGACCCGGCCACCATTTCCCTGACAGCATTGCCGGTTGGATTAGGTAGCATTTCATGGGTTACCGCAGATTTGCCGCTATCACTAATAGTTGTTCCCGTCCCGTTAGAGTTTATCGCCGGCCTGACAACCTGTGAGGAGGGTGCAGGCTCGTTCTTTTTGCCTTTGAGAGACGCTGATGTGTTTAGAGCATCAGGATTATCTTTTGAGGGAAGCTTGCCCGCCTGGTTTGCTACCCCGTTCGAGGCGGCCGCACGTATTATGTTGGAAGTGGCCGGTGAATTATTTTCATTTTCGGTCTGATTTTTCTTCCCGGCATGAGCTTCGTCAATCTTTTTCGGTATAGAACCATCTTTGAGATCTTCGCTCTTTACTTCTTTAAGAACTGATTTGTCATTTTTGTCATTCTGTGCCGATCCGGCCATTACTCCCTTCTTATCCGCTGATGCTTCATTCGAACTCCCAACTGAGGCTTCTTTCCCTAACGATTTTTCGACATTTGCCTTGCTATCACCTACGACTTTTTTTTGTGTTCCGGCTTTTAAACTTTCCAGCACGTTTTGTTCCTGGTTTTTATCGGACCCAACACCATTCGTCTTGTCAGAGGAACCGGATGTTTCCTTTTCAGATTTCCCTTTAACCGAGACTTTTTTGTCGCTTAGTTCATGAAGAATTGCCGGGTCGCTCAAATCTTTACCGGCATATGAGGATCCTTTTGAGTCCAGGAGGGATTTTGGATAGCTAATCTCGACTTCCAGACCGCCACGGCTCAACTTAACTTTCTTTACGCCCACATTATCATTGACTTGCGCCGGCGCATCCTTTGCGGAGACATCCTTGCCCAGCTTCGCCAGTGTGGAACCAAAATGAACGAATTTGTCACCAACTTTGCCCACTGATTTGCCTTTACCAGCGCTTCCGGCTTTTTCAGCAAGTCCGACACCCATGTTCAGTAGTTTTTCAACAATACTCATTGTGTGACTTTTTTTAGCAGTTCTGCAGCACGATTGGGATCCAGGGACTGAAGTAATTTTTCCCTTTGCATGTTGCTTCCATCCCGGTATAGCCCAACCAGCATGTTGTCGTTGAGTTTCTTCAGTATTGGGGCCAACGCACTCGGGTCCATACTTAGCAGGCTCTTACCCACATCACTGTACTGCAGTCCTGTAACCTTTTGTTTTGTTTTCGTCTTCCGGTCAGCAATCAGCTGTTTCTTTTGTAAATCGAGGCTATCCCTTAGTTGGGTAATCACTTTTTTTTGCAGTTTGCGAACTTTTACCAGTGAATCGATCAATAATTTGTTTTTGTCTGGCACAGATTTATAGAGTTGAATCTGTTTTTTTAGTTTGGATACTTCAGTAGTAAGCGTATCAAACTTAAGTGGACTAAACTTCGTGTAGTCATAGATCGGCGGTAGTTCTTTATTGTCCACCTCCTGTTGCACTTTGGCGACTACCTTCGGATGCAGATGCGGATAAGCGATATATGCGCCTGCCAACAGGACGATAAATCCCACAACAAAAATACCGGTGTAAAGCAATACCGTCTTCATCTTTACTTACATGTTATTTCGATGAAATCGCTGTGTTGCAATCTCATTCATCACTTTCTGATCTTCGCGATCGGCTTCCTCCAGGTATTCCACTCTTTTCCTTTCCTTCAGGTTCTCAAGTACCCTGGTTTTCTGATTCGCTGTGATCAGTTTTTTACGTTCTTGTTCTGTTCGTTCTTTAGCCTGTTCGATTTCCCGGTTGAGTCGTGCCAACTCCTGTTGACGTGACTGGATGAATGTGTAATGCCTCTGATATTCATTTGGTGATTGCAGTAAAGCGCGATTCCCATTTTCATATTCCTTCGAATATTGTTCCAGCTCATTCTGAACCTTATCATACTCTCCCTTTAGGCCGATCAATTGTTGCATCTCACGGGCAAAAGCCTGTTTCTGAAGTTCTTCCTCGTGTATCCGGATCTTCAGTACCGGTTCAAGCTTGAATGAAAATTTCTTCATAACCTATTGGGGCCAAAAAGTTGTCATGATGCAGTATTCTTTTTTCCCTGCACGATTTCGGTAAGGCGTTGCCAGATGTCAGCGTCAAAATCCGAAGCTTCCAGATCCTGTTTCAGGAACTTGTCCAGATCATCGATTTTCTCTATTGCATTATCGATCGACGGATTACTTCCTTTAGCATAAGCTCCTATGTTTATTAGCTCAGACGCATCGCGATACGTAGCCAGGATTTCACGGGCTTGCTGCGAAATTAGTCTCTGTTCTTTTGTTACCACCTTGGGCATCACACGCGACACGCTTTCGAGCACATCAACAGCGGGATAGTGATTTTTGTGAGCCAGTTTCCGTGACAAAACGATGTGCCCGTCGATGATAGATCGGACAGCATCGGCAATCGGCTCGTTCATATCATCATTATCCACAAGCACAGTATAAAGTCCGGTGATGCTGCCGTAGCTGGTGCGTCCGGCACGTTCCAGCAGCTTGGGAAGCATGGCAAAAACACTCGGAGTGTATCCTTTTGTTGTAGGAGGCTCTCCGGATGCCAGTCCGATCTCGCGCTGGGCCATAGCCACCCGGGTTACCGAATCCATCATCAGCAGCACATTCTTTCCCTGATCCCGGAAGTATTCAGCTATAGCCGTGGCGGTAAAAGCTCCTCTTACACGGCTCATCGCGGCTTTATCAGAAGTAACTGCAACGACAACCGACCGTGCCAGACCTTCGGGTCCAAGCGAGTCTTCGATAAACTCCCGTACCTCACGACCACGCTCTCCGATCAGGCCAATGACATTGATATCAGCCGAAGAATGACGGGCAATCATACCCATCATCGTACTTTTTCCAACTCCCGATCCGGCAAAAATACCCATACGCTGACCATTACCTACGGTAAGGAAACCGTCAACAGACCTGATACCGGTCCGGAGCGGTTCATTGATATTTTCCCGTTCCAGGGGTCCCGGCGGCTCGTTGTGCAAGGGATATAGATCCAGATCAACCAACGGCCCTTTTCCATCAATAGGATTTACATGAGAATCGACCACGCGTCCAAGCAGATCCCATCCTACGGTAATTTCCATTGGTTGTAATAAGGGCTCAACCAGTGCCCCGATACCGATGCCTTCCATATGATCCAGGGGCATCATCAAAGTTTTGTCGGCTTTTACCCCGACTACCTCGGCCTGTACTATCTCACTTGATCCTACATGTATATTGTATATCTCGCCGAGTGTCGACCTCAGACCGGTGACTTCGATTATTAAACCAACAACCGATGCAACCCGTCCAAATCGGGATGCACGAATCGGTTTGCTCATGATATGTGCCTCAAGATCAATTAGATATTTCGACATGTTCATCTTCGCTGGTTGCGCTGTTAATCTGCTTTTCGGATTTTGATGCCTGATACGATTTGTTCAGCCGGTCCAGAATCCTTGAAAAATTTTTCTCGATAATCTCGTTAGGTGTCTCGATGAGATATTCACCGGGATTCAAATCGTCATGCAGACTTATATCTATATAAACATTTGTTACACTGCGTCTTAACAATGGTTCAACTGTTTCATAGTCCGATGCGGAGACACTCACAACAACCTGGCTCTTGTTTGTTAATTCCCTCAGAGCTTGTTGAATATCATCAGCCACCTGCTTCTTTAAGCCCTTGTCTTCAACCGGGACCTGCAACACCTTCCCGGCTATCTTGAAAACCAGATCGGCAATAGCCGGCTCCATTCCGGCAAAATGCTCCTCAACCCTTTTCTCAATCTCACCCATCATTTTTTGCATCTGAACGGCCTTTTCTCGGTACTCTCCCTGAGCGGCAGCTTTACCTTCTTCAAGACCGGCCTGATAACCCTCACGAAGTGAAGAGTTCCGAACATGTTCGAACCTGCGCTCCCATAGTTTCTCTTTCTCTTCGAGAGCTGTTTGCAGGGCTTCGGCTGTGATTGTATCCACCCGATCGAAGCCATTCGTATACCTGAGTTGGGTCGACTCCATGTCGACCATCACCAGATAATCCCTTGTTATCACACGTGAATTCATTTCCCGAACTCCTATTCAATTATCCCTTCGTCGTCGTTGATGAGCAGCGTAATCTCACCACTGTCTTCAAGTTGCTTAATAATTTGTATCACCCGTTGCTGTGCTTCCTCGACATCCCGGACTCTAACCGGTCCAAGCATTTCCATTTCCTCAAGCAGCATGTCCTTGGCACGTGTTGACATATTTTTCGTGAATTTTTCCATGAGCTCTCCTGCACTTCCTTTGAGAGCAAGTACCAGATCCTTGTTATCGAGATCTTTGATTATCCGTTGGAGTGTTCTGTCGTCGATTCGCATGATATCTTCGAACAGGAACATGTACTTCTTGATCTCTTCGACCAGCGTTGGATCCCTTTCTGAGAGAACCTCCAATATTCCTTTTTCCGTAGATCCCGGGGCTGCATTAAGCAGTTTGGCTACAAATTCCGGTCCACCGGTTATCAGGGATGCTTCACTCGTAATTCCTTCCACGCGTTCTCTTAAATATTTTTCTATTTCCTGCAACACTTCCGGCGACATTTTTTTCATTGTGGCCAAACGAAAGCTGATCTCAGCTCGGAGACCATCCTGCAAATGAGAAAGAACTTCCGCAGCTCGTTCTATTTTCAAATGACCCAGAATTACCGCCGCGACTTGTGGATGCTCATTTTGTAATATCTGAACGATTTGAGCGATGTCTGCTTTTTGAAACATGGCAAATGCACTGCTCCCGGTCGCTTCCTCCAGCCGGCGGATGAGATCACGTGCCTTTTCACTTCCCAATGAGTTCTGCAACATCTCACGGGCCATATCAACCCCGCCTTCGAGCAAAAACTTTTTGGCCATCATTAACGCCTTGAATTCGCTAACGACACTACGGACAAGTGCTGGCGGAATATCTTTAAGTCCTGCTATGGCAAAACTGATCTGTTCAACCTGTCTTTCACTCATCATGCTCATCAACCGGGATGCATTTTCGGTGCCCAGTGCCAACATAAGAATGGCTACACGTTGAGTGCCGGTCAATTTGTCAAGTCTGGAAAGTTCTGCTACCTGATTTTCCATAATATTTATCCTTCGTCAGGTTCGTACAACAACATGCTCTTCACAATATTTGCTGCATCTGTTGCACTTTCTTCGATATAATTCTTCACATCCGTAATCTCTTTCGAGTTCAAGTCAAAGAGATTACGTGCTTCTTTTGATAATTTTTCTCGGTAGGCATCATTGACAACTTCATCATTTGGGACATTGTTATATTTCTCGAGTTGCTGCATGCCATTCTCAGGCAGGATGTGTTGCCCTTGCTGTCCGGTGGGCAATGCCCCCTGCATGCCTCCGCCTAAAGCAAGTTGACCAGACTGTCCCCCTCCCAGTTGGGCCGGTACTTTTCCCCCGGTATGTTTCCCAACCAGACTGTATAACAGGTAGAAAATTCCTGCCAGGGCGGCTATCAGCACGCCCCAGCGGATCCACTGATTCGTGGAGTCGGTGTCGGTGAAGTATGACGGTGAAGGCATACTATCCGAAGTAAAATCATCTTCAAAATGAAACTGATTAATAGTCAGTTGATCACCTCTGGTTGCATCCATGCCAAGTGCCGTCTTTATAGATGCGCTGATCTGATCTAACTCAGCCTGGGAGTAGGGCGTATAAACTACGGTATCCTTGCCGGCCGCTGTCTTCTCCCTGGTCTTTTTGTAATTAAGAAGCACCGTTGCAGTGATACGCTTTATGGTGCCAACAGGCTTCTGATATTGTTCATGAATCGTGCTTACTTCGTAATTCTTGATGGTAACCGATGATTGTTGATTATTTCGGTTACCCGATGCCTGCGTGGTCGTGGCGTTCGTAGTGGGAGCAGCTGGTGCCGCGGGGCCATTAACTTTATTATTGGAATCCTGGTGTTCCTCTTCAGAAATAACAGTTCGTGAGTCCGGATCTATTTTATTGGAATCGCGTGTGAGCTTTTCGAAGTCATGTTCTGTCGATACCCTTAGAATACTGTTGCCGGCACCTAACATCTGATCGAGCATCGACTGCCCTTTTTGGGTGAGATACGACTCATCTGCTTCGCGGATTTTCAGTTGTGCACTGCTCAGCGCCAGGGTGGGGTTGTCGACATTGTCCGAGATCTTATTTCCGTGTTGATCGAGAATGGTGACGCGATCGGGAGTCAAATCTTCCACACTTCCGGCGACTAAATCGGAAATACCCTCTATCTGAGACGGGGTGAGATGCTGACCCGGTTTCGTTTCCACAATGACAGCAGCGGATGCCTGTACGTTACCATCAGAAAATGGAGATCTTTGTGGTAATACCAGATGAACCCTGGTTGATTGTACCTGTTTGATACTGTTGATCGTTTTTGCCAATTCACCTTCGAGAGCACGTTGTAAGTTTACGTGCTGCATGAAATCGGTCATTCCCAGATTATTATTGTCAAATAACTCATATCCTTTATAATCCGAGTTAGCTATACCCTGTGAGGCAAACTGAATCCTGAGGTTATACACATCCTTCTGCGGTACATATATCGCAGCCCCGTCATCTTTTAGCTGATAGGGCTCGTTCGTTTTTTTCAGGGCATCAACAATCGATTGTGCTGATTTAGGAGACAGCGAACTGAATAACAGCGCATAACTGGGTCTTGTCGACCAGTAAACAAGTACCGACACTGTTGCAATTATCGCTATCGTAAAAAGGCCAAAGAGAACCTTTTGTGCAGTGCTAAGAGGTCGAAAGAACCCTCCTATGGATTCCCAAATTTGATTCATAGCTCGTCAGGGGTAATAGCCGAAGTTCTAGTTTCTTTACTTTAAAAATCCCAGCCTGTTACATTTGCATCTGTGAGAGTTGCTTGTAGGTCTCGATTGCCTTATTGCGAACCTCCGACATCAGCTGGAAGCTCAGTTCTGCTTTTTGCATAGCAATCATTGCCCCCGGGATATCATCTGATTTACCGGATACAACAGCGTCAACCTTTTGATCGGCATTCTTTGAAGCCGAATCTACCGAGTTGATGGCATCCTTGATCATATCGCCAAATGTCTGGGTCTTCCCCGATGCATCGGGGCCATAGTCAATTGTCCGTCGGGGGTTTACACCCTCATTTAAACCTTTGGACTGAATGTTCTGCAGTATCGGGTTAATAGCCATATCGATCCTTTCCTGGGTCAAACCCTGAAATCAATTTGTGTACCTTTTGATATTTGACTCTCCATCCTGCTCATACCCGATCTAAGGTATACCTGGAATGGTTTTGCACTGGCAGCGGGAAATTTTTCCTGTATCATGCTTTCCTCTGCCTTACTCAAGGGTTGCATCGACCTGCTCTCACCCGTCGATCCGAGACTGCGGGCCGGTTGTACCCCCTGATAGTCAACTAACTGTTGTAGCGAATGTAATTTCATAGCTCTTTAAAGATGGTTGTTACATGCACATCTGACATCAGATGCTAAACGATTGCTTGATTACTGCTTTCTCTGCCTGCACCACCGATAGGTTGGCCTGGTACAACCTGTTGGCGCTGACCATGTTTGTCATTTCTTTTACCAAATCGATATCCGGATATTTCACCATGCCATTTTTGTCGGCATCCGGATTATCCGGATCGTACTCATAGCGATATTTCTGTTCACTAACGACTGACGATTCGGGAGCCATGGATTGATCATTTTGTGGTCCTGCTGCCGATGTGTCGCCAGAAATATGATCCGGGTTTGTAGTGCGCAGTGATAATTCAGTTTGTGTCAGCATATCATTAAATGATCCATTCTCCACCCCTCTTGTTACAACCCGGCGGGGAGCATAAGGTTGGTCCGTTCCGTCAACCCTAGTGGTATTTGCGTTGGCAATGTTTTCCGCGGCCACCTCAATTTGTTTCCGCTGAAGCGCCATGCCCTGACTTGCCGTCTTAAAAACTGAAAAAAAGCGATTGATCTGCATAGGTAACCTCCTTACTAAGCCTGTTGACCGCTTTTCAAGCTGCTTTGTATCATTTGAAATGAATGCCTTAAAGCACGGGTAACCAATTGTACCCTCATCTGGGTATCGGCCAGAGTCATCATTTCATCTTCAAGCTGAGGGGGCTGATCCTCCTGGATCATTTGAGGTTTAACGCTGTCAATACCCTGATCCTGTCCCTTGAGATGCGTTGCTTCTGCCTTTTGCAACTGGTCTTCAAATGATACCTCTTTACGTTTATATCCCGGGGTATCGATATTCGCCACATTCGAAGCAATGGCTTTTTGCCGTAACTCATAGGCATCCATTGCGTTCGAAAGCAGGTTTGTTTGGGTACTGTCAATCAGTTTCATAGCGATTATTCTTTCGGGTTCCCCCCATATGGGGCAAAGCTCCTCTGGCAGAAGTTTTCCGGTTCTGCCGGGATGTGAGAGGATACTTATCAATTGACGTGCCAATCGCCAACATACCGTAAACGGCACATATACACCGGTATCGGAAGGTGCTTCTGCAATTATTCCGGCATTTTTTTCCGAAGCAACGGAACTATATTAGTATAATTACCTAAGTATCTTTTGTATCTATACTTTCTTGCAAATCATCCGATCATTCAAGCATCATGAAGGAACAATATTTCACTTTAACTGACGCATTTACTGATCCATGCGTCGTGGCACGCCATGGTGATGGACTAATTGCCTATTCAAACGAGGCTTTCAGGGAATTGCTTTCTCTGACGGCACCACAGGTTACCGGTCGTTCTCTGGAAGACGTCGTCCATCCGATCCACTCGGATACTTCCCATCTTACATGGCAGTCGCAGTGGGGAGAATACCGTCTAAAAGAGGTTGGTGTTACTATTGATGATACTCTTTACCGGCAAATCGTACTCGTTAAAAAGGAACCAGCAATATCAACGGCCGTGATCGATACTGCCCGGAAAATGTCGGAAGTGCTGCTGCACAGACTACGCTCACCACTAACGGGGACCGCCGGCCTGGTGGAGATGCTTGAACTCGATATGAAGGAAGGGGAAGGGCTCGAACTGGTTCAAACCATTAAAAACGGTTTACACCAGATGAATGAATTGTTAGAAGAACTGGACGCTTTTAGTTCAACGCAAGAACAAAATTCCTCTCATGTTGATATCCAGTATCTGATCAACGATCTGATGGATGATTTCCCGTCAACCGAGCGAAGACGAGTTCATCTTGCGGTTCAAACCGACCATCTTGGCCTTCATACTGATTATTCCCTACTCCGATATATGATCAGCGAGCTAATTTCGAATGCCATAGAACACAGCAAAGAAGAGATTGACACGGTATTACTGAGTTACACAGGCAAACCACGACCGATTTTTCGGATAACAAATTACGGAGAGGTGATTCCAACTTCTGATGTGGAACGACTGCCCCAGCCCTTTTTTACAACCAAAGCACGCCATCTCGGACTCGGACTGCCTAAGGCCTACCTGATCGCTGATCAGTTAAAAGCACGCATACGTCTTACCGCCAACTCGCAGATCAACGGTATCACGTTTGAAGTGCAATTTTGATGAATGGTTATTAGCTATTCAGTCGTTAAGTTATTGATTATTTTGAAAGATGATCCGTCTAATCAAGATGTTCAATAACTCATTAACCCTACACCGCCTAGAACATATTTATTTGGGGATTCTCTGACTTCCTGGCCTGTGTTACCTTGGGCTCCAGGTTATTGACCTGGTAAACCAATAACATCTCCGGCACGAACTTCTTTTCATACATCCTGCGGGCAATACCATTTAGGGCTTTCTCGCCTTCTTTGGTAATATGAAGGAACCCATCTTCCGATTCCTCCAGGAATGCGAATACTTTCAAATCATTTACCACCATATAAACAAGCTTTGGGATGGCACCACTGTTGTTTTCAACAAAAGCACGCTGGCTCATCCTGTCGTCAGCCAGTCCGGCCAGACCCAGCACATTTAATTCCACCGGCGTTAGCGGATAGCCTTTGCAGTCCTTTGTGAGCATATGATCCCAGCTTGGCTGACTGTAATAGAGTCCAAACCACCATTTGGCTTCTTTCACCATTTTGAGCGATTTGGCACATCCCAGATATTCACCCGGCTCGGCACGCCGGGGTTCCCCCCTCGACCTGTACATCGATACGAGCGTGGCCAGATCCAGGATATTCAGGTTGGGCGGATATTGAAAGTAAAGATCGGATCGTGTAAACATAGTAAAAAGAAGTTTGGAAGATGGGAAGATTGGATGGATGACTGAATGTATGATACATGAGTCGCATCATTCATTCAATCGTTCATCTGTTCTTTTTTTATCAGAACTTCTCATCCTCCTATCCTCTGGTCTTCCAAAATTATGGACAAATATCGGTTACAGTTAAAATCCCGTCACCTATTTCTTGGCGATCAGTTCGACAGCTTCTTCAAGTGTAATGTTATCAGGTTCCATGCTCTTAGGCAAGCTGATATTTTTCTTCCCGTACTTAATATACGGCCCATAGCGACCTGTCATAACCCGGACCTCCTTTCCGTCCTGTGGATGAGTTCCCAGTTCCTTGATGACGTTCGATCCGCCTTTACCTTTTTTGCGCACCTGGCTTAATAACTCCAGCGCCCGCTCCAGCCCTACTTCCAGGACATCATCTGTCTTTTTAAGGGATGCGAATGTTCCATCATGAACCACAAATGGCCCATAACGTCCAATGCCAGCTTTCACATCCTTACCCGTCTCAGGATGTTGGCCAAGCATCCTGGGGAGCGACAGGATTTTCAACGCCGTCTGAAGGTCGACCTGTTCAACACTCAATCCTTTAGGCAGCGACACGCGGCGGGGCTTCTTTTTATCCTCGGTGTTTTCACCAAGTTGTACATATGGGCCATACCGTCCGGTCAAAACATAGATATCTTTCCCCGTCTCCGGGTCCTTTCCAAGTGGTTCGTCTGAACTTTCCGATACCTCTACAAGTTTCTGGATCTTTTGCGCAGATAAATCGCCCGGTGTCATATCCTGAGGAATCGATGTTGAGACCGTCTCACCATTTGTCCCTGTTTGGATATATGGTCCGAAGCGTCCCACAAAAATCCGGTACCCATTCAACCCGTCTATCGGAAGGTCAATACGTTTCGCCTCCTGGGGATCGATGCTTGACTCCCGGTTTTCGACTTTTTGCCTGAGGCCGTTGTCTCCGGTGTAAAAATCATTCAGATACGATTTCCAATCATGGCGCCCCCTGGCAATCTCATCCAGGAGTTCTTCCATATTGGATGTAAAACCCAGGTCTACCAGATCAGGGAAATTTTTTTCCAAAAGGTTGGTCACAGCAAATGCCGTAAATGTCGGCACAAGAGCAGAACCATCCTTCATGGCATAGTTACGATCGATAATTGTACTGATGATCGTTGCATACGTGCTTGGGCGGCCAATGCCTTCTTTTTCAAGCTCCTTGACCAAGGTCGCTTCGGTATAGCGTGCCGGGGGTTTAGTTTCATGAGATTTTGGTTCGGTACCCAGACATTCCAATGGATCCGACCCATGCAATTCGGGCAAAGGATTATCCTGATCATCAAGCGCAGCCTCGGGGTCATCATTGCCCTCGACGTACGCCCGGAAATATCCGGCAAACAGGATCCGCTTGCCGCTTGCCTTAAATGTCGCCTTTTCCATTCCGGTATTTGCCTCGATCGTTGCATTGGTAAACTCAAGCTCGGCATCGGCCATCTGGGTAGCTATCGTACGCTTCCAGATCAGGTCGTACAACCTGGCATCTATACCGCTGAGTCCGGTCTCGTCCGGTTTTTTGAAGACATGCCCGGCAGGACGTATGGCCTCGTGCGCCTCCTGAGCCCCTTTCGATTTGGAGCTATAGGTACGAACACGCTCGAACAGGTATTCATCACCGTACATACTTTTTACTGATGTCCGGGCAGCATTGATCGCCTGTTGCGACAAGTTAGTCGAGTCGGTACGCATGTAAGTGATGAACCCGTTTTCATATAGCCGCTGTGCTGTGCGCATCGTGTTACTGGCAGACAGACCAAACTTACGGTTGGCTTCCTGCTGAAGCGTGGATGTGATAAACGGCGGAGCTGGACTCCTTTTTTGCTTTTTCTTCTCAACGTCGGTAACGGCCCAGTCGGCATTTTCGAGCGAATCCTGCAATTTCAGGGCATCGTCTTTGCCAAGAATTATAGCACCGCTGTTTCCTTTAAGTTTACCGGTTGCCTCATCAAAATCCTTGCCTGTTGCCAGACGCTTCCCATCGAGATGCGTCATTCCGGCTTCGAACACTAATTTATCGTTATTCGTCTTCAGCCTGGCTTTCAGGTCCCAATAGGTACCGCTCTTGAATCGGATTCTCTCACGTTCACGTTCAACAAGCAGACGAACAGCCACTGACTGTACCCGACCGGCAGAAAGCCCAGGCGATATCTTCTTCCACAACAATGGGGAAAGGGTGTAGCCTGCAAGGCGATCCAGAAACCGTCGTGTTTCCTGCGCGTACACCAGATTCATATCGATATTGCGGAACTCTTCCGTGGCCTGCCGGATCGCCGTTTCGGTAATCTCATGAAAGACCATACGCTTCACGGGTATCTTTGGCTTAAGCACTTCAATAAGATGCCAGGCGATACCTTCTCCCTCGCGGTCCTCGTCAGTGGCGAGAATGAGTTCGTCCGCTTCTTTCAGCTCCTGCTGAAGCTGTTTTACGACTTTCTTTTTGCTTCCCGGTATTACATACAGTGGCTCAAAATCATGTTCGACATCAATCCCCAGATTGGCCCATGATTCCTTCTTATACCGCGCCGGAATTTCTTTGGCCGAGGCCGGAAGATCGCGGATATGACCCATCGACGAGTCCACTACATATCCATTCGGCAGAAAACGCCGGATGGTTTTTGCCTTCGTCGGAGACTCGACAATGACTAAATACTTCATAAAATTATCTTCAGATTTCTCGCTCTCAGGGAACAAACGCTATGCTCCGCCTACATTCGTAGTTTTCTGCCCGCAGATTTTCGGGTTACCCGAGCGATTTTAACAAGTTAATAACTTCTTCACCGTGCCTTTTGGTATCGACCTTTTCGATAAGGTCCAAAACGGTACCATCTTTCCCAATTACAAAAGCGGAACGAGATGGCCCCTTATATGTTTTACCGTACATCCTTTTTTCGACGATCGAATCCGTTGCTTTTGAAAAAAGGTAATCAGGATCTGAGGCCAGAGTATAGCCAATTCCGAACTTTTGGGCATAATTTTCATGCGCCCGGCAACTGTCCTTACTGACCGCAACTATATTATAACCCATTTTATTGATTTCTTCAGCGTGTTCCACCAACGACTGGTTCTGACGATCACATCCTGGAGTATTATTCTTCATATAAACCGAAACCACCGTCGGTCGATCAAGCAGATCTTTAAAAGCCACTTCCTCCTCCGTGCTGTTTTTTATCACCTGAAGATTAAAATCGGTATTAATTTTATCGCCTTTCTTAACCATACGTTACCTCATTTGTTGCATATTATATCTTCTGCCATCTACCTCGTGGCGTATAAAAGCAACAGGTCTAACAAAAAAAACCAACAAAACGATCACTAGTTTTTGGTGAATGTTTTATGAAGGTTTCGGGCATTATCCTCCAGGCTACCACAAACAATATCACACAAATTAAAAATACTCTCATCTTCGATGAAATAATAAACGTGTAGTCCCTCTTTTCTGCGCCCGATGATGCCGTTGGATGCCATTAGCGAAAGATGCTTCGATACATTAGCTTGTCCGGCTCCCGTAATTTCAACTAAATCCTGTACACATTTTTCCCCATCCTGCAGCAGATACAGTAACTTTAGACGCATGGGCTCACCCAGTAATTTGAATCGACCGGCGACATAATCTAAAGTTTCAGTAGTTATTTTTGCCATTTCGAGATCTCTTTAATTTGAAAAAGGAAATTTACACGGTAGTTATCAGTATCAATAACTAATTTCATGAAAGAATATTCTTAGTTAGTAATGTAATGATATTTCAGTCGATTTGTGATACCTCACAGAGATTATTGAGCTTCAAATGCTTCAGGCATCCCGCAGCCAAAATTGCGCAAACGCCGCAACTACAAGTGAATGGTGAATCGTTCCACCTCTAAGGGCATCCTTGACATTTTGGATACTCATCTTTTCCACGGTTATACGTTCATGAGGATCCAGGTCCTGCTCATGTTCTAACACACAATTATCTGCAAGGTACAAATGACAATAATTTGTA
>DATFNI010000278.1:0-18124 GCA_035266485.1 Balneolales bacterium | reverse complement strand
TACTTCTGTCCGTGCACCCAGTCTTGATGCTTGAGCATGTGCTACCTGGTATTCTAGCCAACCAACAGCATAGCCAATTGCATAACCGATTTCATCAGCCAGGGTCCCGGCTGCACCTCCTCCAATAATAGAAATCTTTTCATTGTTAGTTAGCTCGATAAGTCCCGGATAATTGTTCAACATTTTAGACTCCTCAATATTTGGGTTATTACCTGTTTAGATGGACTGGTTGAAAGGTCATCTATTTTTATAAAGTGTACTGTAAGGCATGACGGGTTTTCAATGAGATTAAATAATAATCATGCCAGCATAATGCTGTATTCTCAATTTATGACTCATGAAGTTGCATCTCTGTATCCCTGTACAAATCCCTTTGTAAACTCTTCATGATTAGCAATACAATCATAGATAGCAGCACCTAGTAGTCCCAGCAACAGTTCTGACAGTCCACCACCGTTGATAGTGTTAAGTTCATAACTGTTGAGCTCTTTTAATCCGTTTTCCTTTAGAGTAACCATAGTATTAGGTTGATTAGTTAGTGGTCGATTTCAATTAAAGCCCATCTAATTGATGGCTGAACTGTTAAGATGTTACGCTAACCCACTGCACAAATAAATGCAGTGAACAGGATTGTTTAAAAATCCCCCGTTAATGCTTCTTTTTTCCTCGTCTGAAAGAGCCGGCTGGAAGCCGAAAATCATTTTACCTTTTTTCTCATAGACATAACTTTGCTGTCGGTGATCGTAGGTTATGGGACAGTCGAGCTCCTCTTTAAGCTCTCCGAGCAGCTTATATAACCATCGCTCGGAAATGTCTAACTTATGTGCCAGTTCTTTGGGCGGGCCAGTACTCTTCCTCCGGATGAGTGCATCCAGCCGTTCAATTCTATTCAGGTATTTATATAGCGACATAAATAAATCTCCCCTATGAATGTTCATTGCCGTATAAGAACAAAGGATACTTGTTTAAATGAATGTTTTCTCCTCTTATCTTGATGTATATAATTGTTTAATCGTTAATATTTAAATAAACAATATCTTCCGCTCCTATCTTTATGTCAGGATACAAAGTAATTGTGAAAATGTCATCTGATGATTCAGACGAGAAACATCAAAAACCGGACAGAATGAACATAACCTTCAGAGTTCGGCATTTCTTACTATCTTGTCTGAATAAGTTCAGGGTTGAGCAAAAAAAATGTCATTTCAGAAACTTAACATCGTGCTGGTTGGCGGCGGTCATGCCATGCTTCCCGTCGTGGAATACTCAGGCAAGTGGAGGGAAAAGGGACATAAGATCACTCTGGTGAGCGATCATCGGTGGCTGTATTACTCCGGGATGATCCCCGAATACATTGGCGGAGTCTACAATGAGGATCAAATACGAATTGACCTTGCCCGTTTGGCAGAAAAAAACGACGTCGTCTTTTTGGAAGCAAGAGCATCTAACGTCGCTCCAGAATCAAAAGTTTTAAAACTTAATAACGGCACAACCCTCACCTACGATCTATTAGTATTTGATATTGGTACAATTCCGCCCAGGGAATCGGGTTTCTCCGGAGAGGGGATCGTACCCTCAAAACCATTGCACAAGATCAGGATGCTTGCTGATTTTATAGCAAACTCTACAAAACATCCCGGAGAGCTGCTTATCGTGGGAGGTGGAGCTGCCGGTGTGGAAGTCGCGTTGAATGTTAGCGGGCGTCTGTGCGACCAGATAAGAACAGGTGATTTTTCCCTGCATGTTTACGAACGTGCAGAAAGGTTGCTTCCCGATTTTCCATCCCCAATGTCCAAATATGTATACCGGCTTTTATCAAAACGCGGGGTTCGGATACACTTTGAATCGACTTTTGAGCCCCAAGGCGAATCGGGGGAATCGTCGAGGATGATTTTCTGGGCAACGGGAACCGGGGGGAATCCGATTTTTTCGGAAGGCGGATTACCGGTTGATTCCTCCGGTTTCATGAGGGTAAACCGAACATTGCAGAGTATAAATGATCCGTTTATTCTGGGTGCAGGTGATTGTATTTCGATTGACGGGATACGTTCGCTGCGTAAGATTGGTGTTCATGCTGTAAAGCAGGGACCTCTTCTGGCCGGGAATCTGGATATGCTGATTTCTGTTTTGGAAGCTGAGAAGGATCCTGGTAGGCAGAACTTCAGGCATACAGACCGTACCCCATCAACCCACTCATTCTTTCAACCGGAAGGCGCGAAGGGATTTGGGTGGCTGGACCTGTATGGATTCATAATAAAATGATGTTGAAACTCAAACATTATATCGATAGAAAATGGATTCGCCGCTATCTGTCTAAATCGAACGAGTGGAACAGGTTTGCTGCAATGACCGATGCAGACAGCGCACAAACATTACATAGGTAAACCTCCTTCTTTTGCCTTCCTTCCATCGAATCATTATAATCTTTCTCCGATTTTGGCCGGCATTATAACGAACAACGAAACCACTGAATACTGTAGAGCATATCATTATCGAGTTCAGTAACTATGCATGGGGGATGCCCCTGCTGGTGTTACTGTTGGGTGGCGGACTTTATTTTTCGATCTATTCAAGGTTTGTACCATTACGACATTTTCCTCATGCCATTCGTGTGTTGATGGGAAGGTACGATGATCCGGATGACCCTGGTGATATCAATCACCTGCAGGCATTGATGAGCGCCTTGTCAGCGACAATCGGCATGGGGAATATTTCAGGAGTTGCCGTGGCTATTGTCATGGGGGGCCCTGGTGCTCTCTTCTGGATGTGGGTGAGTGCTATCGTCGGGATGTCTACCAAATTTTTTACATGTACGCTGGCGATCATGTACCGCGGTGCTGATTCTCAGGGCCGTAACCAGGGGGGACCGATGTACTGGATACGGGAAGGACTGGGAAAATGGTGGAGACCGCTTGCGTGGTTTTTTTGTATCGCCGCCGTGTTTGGAGCCCTGCCGTTATTTCAGGCCAATCAACTTACCCAGGTTTTTCGTGACGTCATGCTGATACCCCATGGGATCGTAACGGAAACCCACCATTTCTGGAGTGATTTTATTAGCGGGGTGATCATTGCCGGTATCGTATCCCTGGTTATTTTCGGCGGGATTAAGCGAATCGGCCAGGTAGCCGAGCGACTGGTGCCCTTTATGATTGTGGCCTATATCCTCTCCGTGGTTTATATCTTATGGGTACACGTATCTGAGATTCCATACTACATTCATCTAGTCATAACGGATGCATTTACCGGCAAGGCGGTTGCGGGCGGAACACTTGGTTCCGTGCTCATAACAGGAGTACGGCGGGCCGCTTTCTCCAATGAAGCCGGTATCGGTACGGCTCCGATGGTTCATGGAGCGGCAAAGACGAGGGAACCGGTCCGGGAAGGTTTGGTGGCTATGCTTGGTCCCATGATAGATACCATCATCGTCTGTACAATGACCGCCATGGCGATTTTGATAACAGGCGTCTGGAAAACGACAAGTGCCGACGGGGTGACCCTGACACTTCGTGCCTTTCAGAATACGATGCCCGCCATAGGGAATTATGTGCTGGTACTCAGCGTGGCGACTTTCTCACTGAGTACCCTCTTTACCTACTCTTATTACGGAACAAAATCCCTCGGCTTTCTGATTGGGGCAGAACATAAACACTGGTACAACTACTTTTACGTCGCTTCCATCGTTTTCGGATCGGTGGCATCCCTGACGGCTGCCATCAGCTTCATTGACGGAATGTTCGCCATGATGGCCATACCGACCGTTATCACGTCCGTGAGATTATCCCCAAAAGTTCGGGCGGCTATGAAGGATTACTTCGCCCGGATGCGCGAGATGGATCTGATCAGTTCCAGAATCCGCTAAAAAATTCTGCGCCAGACGCCTGAATTGTTACAATTACAGCCTCTCGACGACGGCGCGCAGTTTATCTCTCACTTCTCCGGCGATCTTTCCGAGGTTTTCATTACCAACCGCCTGCATTGAAGCAACAGGATCTACAGCTGAGACCTCAACGCTTCCATCCTCATTCTCTTCCACGATGACATTGCACGGGAGCATCACTCCGATCTTGTCCTCGTTCTGCAATGCCTTGTAGGCAAAACCGGGATTACAAGCACCCAGAATTTTGTACTTCTTGAAGTCGACATCCAGTTTCTTCTTCAATGTTTCCTTCACATCAATCTCGGTAAGTACCCCGAAACCATCCTTCTTCAATTCCTCTGTCACCTTTTGAATGGCATCATCAAAAGAGAGAGTTACTTTTTTATTAAAAAAATAGTTCATAATACTATATAGTTATTTAGTTTGTACTTTGTTTTTCTATAGTACGAAATTATTCCTACACATATTGTAACCATGTTATGATCGATCCGGTTCAACAATTGATCAACGATCGATGCCTAATTCGGCAGGAGAGAATGGTCCCTGCCGTGATGCCGTTTCTTTAGCGAAGCTTTTGACTTCTTTGGCGGTTACTGAGATATCCGATGCACCGGCCATGTTACGCACATATCTGAGCAGAACGGCAAGTTGTTCGTCGCTCAGAGACGCCCGGAAAGATGGCATGGCCCCATCATAACGTCTTCCACCAACAGCTACCGGTCCCTCAAGGCCCTGGAGCACCAGCTTAATTAACGCAACTTTATCCCTTGATGCCACGCTGGTGTGATCGAGAGGTGGATACACATCGGATGACCCCTCTCCATGCATGCCATGACAGTCTCCGCAGTTATCCTGATACAGACCGACTATTTCAGCCGGGCTGATCAGTTTGGATAAATCGGCGACTGAGGAAGTATCGCCGCTAATTTGGCGTATCAGACGACGCTGTGTCCTTATTGTTTGTTGAACCGTGGTATCAATCTCAGAGCGGCCCGGTATTCCTTTCATCAAGTAGGCAAGGCTCTCGTAAGAACCAAGTAATTCCTGAATTTTTCCCCGGAATTTTAAAAGTGGGGAATCAACGGAAGCGCTGGCCTGAGTATCAGGACTATCGTGCATCTTTGCCGCATTTACATTTTGGTATTCAGATTGTGGTCCTTTCATCATATCGGAACGGACTATTAGAAGCTCATCCCATCTCTTTTGCATTTCGTGGTATATCCGGCGTTCATTTTCGTTGAGCCGGGTGCTGTCTGCCTGGAACTCGTCAGTGAGTTGTTGATGGAACTTGCCAACATCATCATAAGTTAACAGCCAGTCGGGCGCACCAGGATTTAGCTGTGTTTTCTTTTGACATGCCACCGCTAAAAATGCAATAAATGCACAGGTAAATGCCGTTTGTAAGGAGACTTTCATGCGTGAATTATTTGAGATCTGAAGCCTGGGCAAACCAAGGCTTTACAAACAAAATCAACAAAGCAAAAAATCATCGCTACACATAAATGAGTAATGTTTTTACGATATCTGTATTTTCAGACCTGTTATTTAAAACCTCAGTGACAGGTATTTGATATGGGCATTCTCTGGATTGCAGGTATTTTTGCAGCGGCTATCCTTTATTTTCTGCTAAACAAGTGGTATCAGGAAAAAAAACTGGTTAAAAAGATCGACGCTGAATGGAGTAGTAGTGAGCGAATGTCAGGGGTAGATATTGTTCAGGCCGGCCACTATTTCGATCTCTGGAAAGAATCGAATTCTGCGTCAATAACCATGGATAATGCGACCTGGAATGACCTGGAGATGTCGGCTATCTACCGGCGGATGGATCATTGCCAGTCAATGCCGGGACGGCAGGTTCTTTACCGCATGCTGCATACGCCCGAGGGGAAACCCGAAAATTTGTCGCATTACAATGAGATCATGGACTTCGTCCTGGAAAAGAAGGAGGTCCGTAATAAGCTGCAGCTACTGCTCAATCGGCTTAATTCCGACCATATGTGGTATGTGAGCCAAATTTTTATGAAGGATCTGCCCGGAAAGGTCGCAATGCCATTTTTGTTCAGGATCACGCCCTTTTTGGCTGTGTGCTGCATTCTTGTTGCTCCGTTTTATTGGCAATCATTACTTGGGTTGATAGCCATCGGCTTCATCAATACGGGTATTCACCAGATGTACAAAAAGGAACTGTTTGTCTACAGCGGCTCTCTTTCAGACCTTAGAAGCATACTCTTTACGGGAGATAAGATACGAAGCTGGATGAATAATGTACCGGTATTGATGCACGAGCAAAATCAACTTGATGATGATATGAAGCAATTGCGGCCTTTGAAGAAAGTGCTTAAACCGCTTATTATCTCGTCGGGTTCGACAAATGAGGCGCTGGATTTGTTCAATGAATACATCAATCGCGTTTTTTTGATTGATGTGAACGTCTATGTCCGGGCGCATGAAGATCTGCGGGTTTACCGAAAGGAGATACAGCGGGTATATGAAGCCATAGGCCTGCTTGATGCTTTAACAGCTGTTGCTTCGTTCCGGGAAAGCCTTCCGGTATGGTCGCGTGTGGCATTCACTGGCAATCACAAGCTCGAATACAAACAGGTGTACAATCCTCTGCTGGAAGAACCGGTGGCCAATGATATTAGCCTGAGCCGTGACAGTGTTCTCTTGACCGGGTCAAATATGTCGGGTAAATCGACCTTCATTCGAACCCTGGGCATTAACCAACTCCTGGCACAGACCTTTGGATTTGCCTGCTCCGAAGAGGCCGAACTCACCGTACTGGGCATCGCGGCATCCATCCGGAATGAAGATGATCTGCTTTCCGGAAAGAGCTTCTACCAGACGGAAGTGGAGAGAGTAAAGCAACTTCTGGATCAGGTTCAGGGGAATCAACCCTTTTTGGTTCTTCTGGATGAGATTTTTCGCGGAACCAACACGATCGAACGGATTGCAGCCAGCCGGGAAGTCCTTGCCTATCTTTCAAGATATAACGGATGGGTGATTGCCGCCACTCACGACCTCGAGTTGATCGACCTCCTTGATCATTTCCGCATGTTCCACTTCCGCGAGTTTGTCGAAGAAGGGGAGATGCGCTTCGACTATAAACTGCGCACAGGACCCGCATCCACCCGTAACGCCATTGCTGTTCTCGAACTGTCGGGTTATCCTGATTCAATAGTTAAGAGCGCCCTTTCACTAGCGGAGGTTCTGGAAGACCGGTATCAGCCGATCAATGGAAATGGCGTGAAATCGTCAGAGCTATAATAAGAGGTTGCGGCGCATTCTTATGACTTAGGAATGCACCGCAACTGGCTACTCTATATCCACACAAATCTGCGGTAATTTCATGCCAATCAGAAAATATATCTAAGCGTGAAGTTCCCGTAAACCGTTGCCTTGTATGGACCGGGAATAATATAACCATCACCTCTTCCGCCATCCTGCGATTGAGCAAGGCCGGCAATATTGGGACCAACAAAGAGGAAGGTGTAATAGGTGCTTCCTAACAGGTTATTCCCGCCGGTGGATACATCCAGCATGAAATGACGGCCCAGATCATGTCTGTATCCCAGTTTCAAACTCAGAAGATCGTAGGGCTTCACATAGGTCGAATTATCAAAGGTGACCGGGGCTTTGTCCACAAAACGATATGTGCCGTTTAGGTAAATTCCTGCGTTCGTTTCCAGGTCCAGCCCGGCATTAAACGTGTTGCGGGGAACCCGGGCAACAGCATTGCCGGAATAATCGACCGTGTTCGCATTATCGTTGTTATTGCTCTTGAAATCGGCATATCTGAAATCAGAATAAGTGTAAGAGATCCAGGGACGAAGCCGCGAGATGACCTGATCCTTATTGTTGATGGCCAGATAGCTGAGAGATACCTCGGCTCCTTTATTGTGTTGCTTGCCAGAGTTGGTTGTGTAGGTGATTGAATTGGAAGTCTCGCTTACGAGTTTATTATAATTTTCAAGATCAAACAGTGCGAGCTGGTACGACAACCGCTGATTCAGAATGCTCCCTTTTGTTCCGATCTCATACTGCACCGCACGTTCTGGTTTGAGTCCCAGGTCTACACTCCCGTCTGTTGCTATGGCACTGCTGAGCAGGGGCGGTGTATAACCGGAGCCCATACTCGCATAAACGGATACGTTATTCCCGAAAACTTTGGAAACCGAGATGCGGGGCGTGAAAACCGGTTGGAAAGATTTCTTCATCAACCGGGTCGAGTCGTTTACCTGTCCGTTTTTCAACATGTTCCTGATGCCAAAGACATTCTTATTCAAACTGGCACCTATCGTTATGTTGAACTGGTTAGGCAGGGAAAAGCTCCATTCCGTAAAGGCGTAGTAATTTGTAGCGAAGTTTTTGTTGTCGTTCGGTATTTGCGGGTGCGACGGAACGGGCACGATAAACACACCGTCGCTAGAGATGTCCGATCGTTGAAACATACCGCCCAGGGTCCCGTTGATGCCGACGTCATTGATCCGGGTCATATAATCGAATGCCGTTCGTGTGCCAAAATTGAATTGGTTCGCATTTGAAACACCATGTGCAAAGGGCTGATTGGAGGTGTGACCGCTGCCGAATACTGTCGTCTGGTTGTCGAAGTGTTCGTTGATATGGTAACGATCGGTAACTCCCAGGATAAAACTGTTGATTTTGACATGGGAATTGTTGGCCAGGTACGCAGTATTGCTGACGGGTTTCCGTGCATAAAAGTCCGGACTGTCGATCTCGCCTGCAAGTTCTTCAAAAGAATGGCTGTAAGCGAAATATGACGATAGTGTCTGGTTGCTTCCGACATGAAAATTCCCGTTAACGCGGATGTAATCTTTTTTTGAAGCGCTATGCGGACGGAACGAGTTATAGGATTGATTACCATAATTAACCAGGATGTCTGAAGTTTCGCCGGCACTTTCTACTGTCGTGTTGCTGCGAAACAGACCATAACTGCCGCCTGCAACTTGCTGCTCGATGCTGCTTTGGTCAGGTGCCGGCCTAACCGTTTCCAGGTTTAGTGTTCCACCAATGAAACTGCCATACCGGCTGGAGGCAGGGCCCTTTATCACTTCGACCTTTCCTAGCGAAGAAAAGTCGATGTCATCCATGATGGTTGTACCCGTTGCATCGGTTATCGGGATATTGTTTAGAAAAACCTGGTATCCCAGTCCGTTGAAATTCGGACTGTTCCCGCTGGTGCTCGGGTAGTATCCGCGGATTGTCACACGCTGGCCGCCCCAGGGTGTTCTCGATTGCATGAAAACGCCCGGTATCGTGTTGATCGAACTCTCCAGCCGTAGTCCGCTCGAACGTTCAAGATCATGCCTGGTCAAAATGCCGATGGACTGTGAACGAAGAAGCTGATTGCTTCCAACCACCTGTATACCGGGCAGTTCTGTCTGTGAGGGCAAAAGCTCAATAAACAATGGCTTTTTAGTATTGGTGATCGAGATCTTTTTCGGTTCATAACCTATGCAGGTTACGGTAATGCTTGTGATCTGTCTCCCATATGAAAGAGTGAACTTTCCCGATTGATCTGTTGCGGTATTATTTGTTGTACCGGATACAGTTACAGATACATCGGTCAGCGGTTTTTGGGTCTGCTGGTCGACAACCGTTCCGCTTATGGTCGTCTGCGCATGAAGGATTATTGGAACCGTCAGAAATAAAACGGTAGCAAGAAGTATGATTCGTTTCCTCATAAAATGATTCTTTAAAAGCTTTAGGATGATCACCCAAAGGTGATTGGTGTCACATTCTCTTGTCGCAACCTATAACCCTTGCTGGAAATGACATCAGGAGCAAGTATCCCTTCTATGCCAGACATTTTTCTATGTCATCCTGATTTTTTCCGATTTATCGGAAAAAGTAGGATCTCGTCTCGCATCCGGTAATGATCATATCATTCACATCAATCGTTGCCGTATTTCACGAGATTTTTCGGCCACAAATGCCCGTTTCCCGAATGATGGTTCGGATGGCGGCCTCGGAGGATGACATCTTTGTGTCTGGTACTTGTCTGAAGAGGCAAAGAAATATTGCCTGTTGTGCATAGATCACAACAAAGGATTTCGTCGACAGACTAAATCATCCAAACATTTTTGGGAGGCGGGACCGGGACCCGCAGAAATGGTGTGTCGGGCAGGTTTTGACCGTGAATAGCAGAGATGATATTTCTGAACGGCCTGATATTATACCGTCTTGTTACCTGAAAAAAGAGAGGGGCGTACAAATTCTTGACCATTGTATCCAGCAGCGCCGGCTTTTGTGTTTTTCTCCCCTGTTGCGAATGATCCTGCAGATTTGTGTCCGTGGCGAGCCGATCGAAATTCAGTTCATCTTTTTGATCATGGATGACTGTATAATGGATGGAGTTGCCAATCCTTTTTTGCGACACGACATCATACATTTTCCCTTCGTAGCGAAACTCATGATTATTGATCCGGACGAATTGCCCGTTTGCCGGGTTCATCTGGATTTCCGATAGAATGAGTTCTGAATAATACGCTTGATCGTGCTGTTCAACCAGTTCGGAAATCTCATGTACGATATGCCAGCGCATCAAGGCATAAAGCCCAACATAACCGATGGCATTCATCAGAAAAGATGATAGGAGTAATATAGTTACACTTTTTCGCAGAATATTTATACCCTTTTCTCCAAAAGAATAAAAATCCGAACCCGATGCTTTAGTTGCTGTTAAATGTCGTAAAAAGACAATATCCGTAAATTGCCGGATAGATCTTAACATCAGGCCGGATAACAGCATAGGCAGATCATTCAAAGAAGGGCGCTCTGATCTGTACCCGCTTCAACAAAAGCCGTTGTTTAAACAAAAAGGACAAATACCGAATAACAGGGCTAAAAATATTGACTTTGCTATCGTAACACAAGTGAAATGTGCATTATTTATCCCGTGTTAAGTCGACCGCTATCGGTAAAATTGAGGATCACTGTGTGTTGTATAATCCGGTAAATTGATGTTGGCCGGTTGCGCGGAGAATTCTTGATTTCTCATCCATTCTGAACAGTCAATTTTTTCCGGCGATGTACGTCAGGGAACTGCTTCTTTCCGGTTGTTGCTGACTTTTCAACCATGATTTAAATCCAACCAGACCACCACGCAGATGCGGCAGGTTGTGTTTCATATACTTTTCACTCAGCATACTGATATAGAAAGCATCGAAGGGCAGGGGTTTCAGGTTGTCAAGCCGGAATCCGTTATCTGCCAGGAGATATCGTACCGTATCAGGAGAGAAATGCCAGAGATGTCGCGGTACATCATAAGCCGCCCAGTTTTCTTTATAGTGACCGGCATCGGGCGATGTATAATTTGGAAGGGCCAGGACAAGATTCCCGCCTTTTTTCAGAATGCGATGAAACTGTAAGAGCGTTTCCTGCAAATCGTGGATATGTTCGAGTACATGCCACAGCGTTATCACATCAAAATGATCATCCGGCAGCGATGACAGTGTTTCAGGACTCTCGACCGTCAACCCGGTCCATTCTTTTGCATAGTTTCGGGCACCCTCATCAATCTCGATACCCTGTGCCTCCCATCCATGATCAGCCATATGCCGGATGAAATAACCGGTGCCGCTTCCAAAATCCAGTAATCGGCCGTTGTGCTTTCCGGTAAATTGTTGCACGGCCTTTCTCTTTGCCGGGAGCATGATCTGCCTGGCGAGGTGATAAAGCCGTGATGTCAGGCCCTCTTTGGTATCGGAGTGGGATATATAATTCTGTGATTGATAATAACGGCCGATCTCATCGGGGCCAGGCGCATCTTGCGTGAAAACCAATCCGCAATTGTTGCAATGCAAAAGATTGAACTCTTCATCGCTGACAAGATGATCTTTACAGCTAAGATGATAACGGGTTTCGGATGAGTGACAAAGAGGGCAGTTGACTTGCGTTGATGACATGAGGCCATAAATCCATGAATGAAAATTTCTGAAAGATAGAAAAATCGAATTTGATAAATGATAGTGGGATGTTGTACCCGAAAATGTAAATTGTACGCCATATCCCAACAACTTACTACAACAGGTACTTAATCTTATGGATACAGGAAATCAAAAACCCAGACCAAGCCAGGTACGACAGTTGCTCGCCAAAGGATACCGTAATCTCAGCATCCAGGAAAGGAAACTGGTGCGGAGTGTTTCTCAAACATTTCAACTATCCAGCCGGAATACCAACGAAGCCTTCCATGACCAACTAACGATGGGACAGAGTGTGGCTGACAAGGTCGCTGCATTCGGCGGGTCGTGGCCCTTCATATTCATTTTCGCGGGTATCCTGATTATTTGGGTGATTTTGAATTCTGTGATTTTAGTGAAGTATCACAATAGTTTTGATCCGTATCCCTACATCCTGTTAAATCTGTTTCTTTCTATGCTCGCTGCCATTCAGGCTCCGGTTATTATGATGTCTCAGAACCGGCAGGTAGCCAAAGATCGTATGCAGGCAGATAACGATTATGCCGTCAATCTCAAAGCGGAGCTGGAGATTCTGCAGCTTCATGAGAAGATTGATGACCTGAGAGAACAGAAGTGGATGGATCTGGTAAAGATGCAACAGGAGCAAATTGAGATTCTACAAAAGCTGTTGCAGGAGAAGAGTGATTGATTGTTCCACGGATTTCTGTGAAAGACACATCCCAAACACAGAAATGTCATCCTGATTTTTTCCGATTTATCGGAAAAAGTAGGATCTCGTTCGCACCGGGTATACACCTTTCAGGGACCACACAATAATTGCCCAATATGGACGAGATTCTTCGGCCCCAAACAAAGATAGCCTGATGTTACGATTGGAAGCGGGGCCACAGACCTTATGTTTAAAAAAAAGCCTCGACTCTGGTTCGTAACTTAAAGACTTAATTTCTCGGGTGAACTCCAGGGGAAACCGTTACTTAACCAAAGGAGGCTAGCATGTATAGGCATAGTAAGAAACTCGATTTTACCGGTCAACCTATTTTTACAGGCATCGACACGGGAAAGAAAAGCTGGGAGGTATGTATTATGACCCAGGAATTCGAACATAAAACCTTCCACACGACTCCGCGGGTGGAGGCGGTGGTTAGCTATTTGCATCGCCATTTTCCCGGAGGCACCTATAAGTGTGTCTACGAGGCGGGCTGCCTGGGCTACTGGATCCAGGAACAGTTTCTGGAACGAGGAGTCGAGACGATCGTGGTCAGTCCGGCTGATGTGCCCACCAAGGGCAAAGAACGGGTACGCAAAAACAACCGGGTCGATGCGCGCAAGCTGGCCCGCGGGCTGCGTAGCGGAGATCTGGAAGCGATCTATATCCCCTCCCGGCAGGCCCAGCAGGACCGCACCCTGGTGCGCATGCGCGCGAGTTTAGTCAAGAAGCAAACCAGGGTAAAGAATCAGATCAAGGCCCTGTTGACCTTCTACGGAGTGGTTTTGCCCGAGGATATTTGTGATACGTACTGGTCCCGTCGCTACCTGTCCTGGCTCGAAACCTGGGCCAACCAGGGGGGCAATCAGGGCTATGCCATGAGTCTGTTGCTGCGCGAACTGGCCGGGCTGCGGGCGATGATCCTGGAAGTGAGCCGAAAGATTCGGGATCTCTCCCGCACCGACCGCTACCGGCAGGCGGCTACCCTGCTGGTGAGTATTCCCGGGGTCAGTACCCTCTCGGGGATGATCCTACTCACCGAACTCATCGATATTAGCCGGTTCGAGAACTGTAATCAGCTGCGAAGTTATATCGGGATCGTCCCCGGAGAGAACTCTACCGGTGAGGAAGAATCGATCACCGGATTACCCCCCCGACGCAATCCGTTCCTGCGAACTCTGATCATTGAGGCTGCCTGGGTAGCCGTGCGCAAAGATCCGGCCATGATCCTGGCCTTTACCGAACTGAGCGCTCGCATGAAAAAGAACGAAGCGATCATTCGCATCGCCCGGAAACTGGTTAACCGGATCTGGTACGTGTTAACCCGAAACCAACCTTATCAACTTGGAGTAGTAGAATAAGAACAAACACGATTGAACCTAATCTCCTAATTTCTTTGACGAACTTGGTCTAAGTACTCTCTTTGGGGAATAAGTGCTATGTCATTCTTGCAGCATCCTACCCGGTCAGACTGCGGAGGTATCTGCTTTCCTCAGACTGCATCCCCCAATCATGTAAGGATAATCAAGATCTTGACAGGTTCTCTGCTGGTCCGGTTTTACGAACAGCCGGCAGAGGGTACTGCTAATAAGAGCATGTTTACATGACCAGACAGTTTCAAAGACAGAACCAAGGAACAATATTTTATGTAAAAATCAGAGCCGAAATATTGACTTTTAACATAAGAGAATGACAGCTGAGTATAAAGCTTTCTAAGAGGTGATGACTAATTGTCCAATACGCCTTTCAAATACTGCCCTGTATAACTATGCTCCATTTCCACAAGCTCTTCCGGGGTGCCGGTTGCAATGACTTTTCCGCCGGCAAAACCGCCCTCGGGACCAAGATCGATCACCCAATCTGCCGATTTAATGATATCCAGGTTGTGCTCGATGACGACAACCGTGTGCCCGAGATCGACAAGCCGGTTGAAGGAATCGAGAAGTTTGCTGATATCCTCAAAATGAAGGCCGGTGGACGGCTCATCAAAGATATACAAGGTTTTGCCTTGTGTTGGCTGCGAGAGGTATTTGGCCAGTTTTACCCGTTGCGCTTCACCACCGGACAGCGTTGTGGCACTCTGCCCCAGCTTCAGATAGCCCAGCCCCACATCTTCGAGCACTTTTAATCGATTGATGATCGACTCTTCATCTACAAAAAAACCGATGGCATCGCTGACCGACATCTCCAATACGTCATATATATTCTTACCACGATATTTGACCGACAGGATATCGTGTTTGTATCGTTTTCCGTGGCATACCTCGCAGGGCAGTTCGATATCGGCCAGGAATTGCATCTCGATCTTCTGAACGCCCTCTCCCTGACAGGCTTCACAGCGGCCGCCCGGCACATTGAATGAAAAATGACCGGCCGTAAATCCCATGATCTTTGCCTGGCGTGTATTGGCAAAAACGTCGCGGATGCCGTCGAAAGCCTTGATATAGGTGGCCGGATTAGAGCGGGATGATCTGCCGATAGGAGACTGATCGACCATCTCGATCGATTCGATATACTGCAACCCGGTAAGTTTCCTGAACCGTCCGACCGGACCGCTGTAGGATCCCATCTCTTTCATGATGCCTCCATACAGCGTATCGTGCACGAGCGTGGATTTTCCCGAACCGCTGACTCCGGTGACGCACGTGAACACTCCAAGTGGAAACGTGGCACTAATATTCTTGAGGTTGTGCTCGGTTGCCCCTTCGATCTCAATCCGCTGTCCGTTACCCTTCCGGCGTTTTTTGGGAACGGCAATGGAAAACCGGCCACTCAGGTATTTGCCGGTAAGGTTGGTTGCCTTAAGCAACTGATCGTAATTGCCTTCAAACGTGACTTCGCCACCGTAACTTCCGGCAAATGGACCAATATCGATAATATGATCGGCTGCCCGCATCATCTCCGGGTCGTGTTCGACAACTAACAGAGTGTTGCCGATATCCCTCAAAGATTGAAGGATATTGATCAGTCGATCGTTATCTCTTGGATGTAGCCCTATCGTTGGCTCATCCAGCACATACAGACTGCCTATCAGAGAACTTCCCAGGGCATTGGCCAGGTTGATGCGCTGGGCCTCCCCTCCGCTCAGGGTGTTGGTCAGACGGTTGAGCGTCAGGTATTCCAATCCGACCTCATCCAGGTATTTCAGGCGTTTTCGTATCTCATAGACAATTTGATCGGCAACCTTTTGGTGGAAGGTGGAAAGTTCGAGATTGTCGAAGAAACTCCGCGCATGGCCGATGGTCATCTCCGTGATCTGCCCGATGTGCATGTCGTTGATCTTCACATACAAAGCGTCTTTACGTATGCGGTAACCATCACATTCCGGGCATCGTGCATATCCGCGGTAGCGTGCATAAAAAACGCGCATGTGCACTTTATAAAACTCTTTTTTGATCTCCTCGAAGAACCCATTGATTCCAATGTATTCATCCTGCCCACTCCACAGTTTTTTTCTGATGTCGGTAGTCAGGTCACGATATGGGGTGTCGATCGACCAGCTATTACGGGCGGCAACCTTGATGAGATCCTTAAGATGTGTGCTGAAACGAGGCGAGTTAAAGGGAGCGATACATCCATCACGAATAGTCATATCCGGATCGGGAACGACCTTATCCTCATCGATACCGGCCACACGACCGAATCCTTCGCACTTCGGACAGGCTCCGAAAGGATTGTTGAAGGAAAACATCTGTGGGGTCGGTTCCTCGAACTCCATGCCATCCAGCTCGAAGCGTTCGCTGTAATTTAATACTTCCCCTCCACGAATTCTGAGGACACACCGGCCGTTACTTTCCTTGAAAGCCGTCTCCAGGGAATCGGTCAGGCGACTGCGCGAATCGGCATCATCCTTTTTGATGCTCAGCCGGTCGACAAGTACATATGGTGGCTGTTTCTGCAATTTCTTGAAATCCGGCTCCTCCCGCGTCAGATCGATCATTATTTCATCTTTCAAAAGGAGCCGGGTGAACCCTTTCTCTTTGAGTACCTGAAGTTCTTCCTCAAGTTTTTTCTTCGTATGATGAGGCAAAGGAAAGAGGACATAAAATTTTGTACCCTCTTCGAGCCCTCCGATCAGTTCGTCGGCAGTACTTTGCGGAGTGTCTTTTTTTACAGCGCGACCGGATACAGGAGAATAAGTGGTGCCAACACGGGCATAGAGAAGACGCAGGTAATCATAGATCTCTGTGGTTGTACCGACGGTGGACCTTGGGTTGGTCGTTGTGTTCTTTTGCTGGATTGCCATAGCAGGGGAGATGCCCTGCATGAAGTCCACATCCGGCTTATCCATACGCTGCAGGAACTGGCGGGCGTAACTGGAAAGACTTTCTACGTAGCGACGCTGGCCTTCTGCATAGACGGTGTCGAAAACAAGACTTGATTTGCCGGATCCGGACACACCGGTAACGACCGTAAGTTTATTACGAGGAATCGTTACATCGATATTCTTAAGATTGTGAACACGCGCCCCTTTTACAACAATGGGACGATCACTGCCGGCTTTGGTCAGAGCCGGTGTTTCGGTCGATTCGGGCATAAAACGGGATCATGTCAGATGCTGAGTCAAATAAATAAAGATACGAAAATACCTGTGTTGGTGCTTACTCATAATGTTACCTTTGTTATGCAATGTGGGAATAACGAGGATAAACGATAAAGGATTCCCCGTGGTTGATACGGTAGTTTTAATTGTTTGATTATACGCCTAAAATGTACTGTATATTCAGGATATCATATTGGATAACAATTCATTATGTAAGTGGATAAGGAGTTGTCAAGTTATTATTTGGCGTTTACTTTTCGCCAGTACTTTTGTAACCTTAAGGCACTATACGGGTATGAAGAGTCTTATATCTTTTTTTCACCCTAAATCGTAAAGATTATGGTTCATATACTGTACGATCGTTTGCAGTTCGCCTTTACGATCAGCTTTCATTATCTCTTTCCCCAACTCACCATGGGGCTGGCCCTGCTCATCGTAATTCTCAAGTCGTTAGCTATAAAAAAGGGGGACGAACGATTCAATATCGCTGCCCGGTTCTGGGCAAAAATTTTTGCAGTCAATTTCGTCATTGGTGTGGTCACGGGGATCCCAATGGAGTTTCAGTTCGGAACAAACTGGGCCCGGTTTTCCGAACTTACCGGTGGCGTCATAGGCCAGACACTGGCAATGGAAGGGATGTTTTCCTTTTTCCTCGAATCAAGCTTTTTAGGATTATTCCTGTTCGGCGAAAAAAAACTGGGACCCAAATTGCACTGGATGAGTGCATTCCTGGTTTGGCTGGGTTCGTGGCTGAGCGGTTACCTGATTGTAGCAACCAACGCCTGGATGCAAAACCCGGTGGGCTATGAGATAATGGCCAACGGCAAGTTTGTGCTGAACAACTACTGGGCTTTAATCCTGAATCCGTGGGCTCTCTGGCAGTATACCCACACAATGATTGGGGCTGTGGTTACCGCATCATTTGTAATGGCCGGCGTCGGAGCTTTTTACATCCTTAGTGAGCGAGAGGACACCGAGTGGGGTAAACTGTTCGTCCGTTTTGGGGTGATTTCCGGGGTGGTTGCCAGTTGTCTGATGGCTTTTCCAACCGG
>DATFNI010000277.1:0-30146 GCA_035266485.1 Balneolales bacterium | reverse complement strand
TAACTGGCGTGGCTTCTTCAGGGCCTGAGAATCGATACCGCCGGTCATGGTACGACCCGTATTGTCAGTGATAATATTATATGCTCTTGCCAGGCGAGTGAGTGAATCCATGAGGATGAGTACATCATGCCCGCTTTCTACCAGCCGTTTCGCTTTTTCGAAGACGATCTCGGCGAGGCCGACGTGATTCTCCGGCTTCTGATCAAACGTGGATGCCACCACTTCGGCGTTGACCGTTGATCGCTCCATCTCGGTCACTTCTTCCGGACGTTCATCGATCAAAAGAATGATGATCTTTGTCTCCGGGTTGCTTTCAGCTACGGAATTGGCTATTTCCCGCAGAATGGTTGTTTTACCGGTCTTGGGCTGTGCGACAATCAGTCCCCTCTGTCCTTTTCCGACCGGGGCGAACAGATCGATGATACGCGGCAGATAACTTACCGGCTTACGTTCCAATTTGTAACGCTCGTTGGGATAAATCGGCAGCAGGTCTTCGAAATCTTTGCGGGAGTCCATATCCCGGGGAATTTTTCCATTCACCCCCTCCACACGAAGCAGAGCGAAATAACGCTCACCAACCTTTGGAGGACGGATGATTCCCAGAACGGTATCTCCCTGTTTCAACCGGAAGCGTTTGATCTGGGATGGAGAAACATAAATGTCGTCGGGACTGGCAGCGTAGTAGTAATTTACCGAACGCAGGAATCCATACCCATCAGGCAGGATCTCAAGGGTGCCTTCATTAAGCAGATAACCGCCCAGTTGAGGTTCGATATCCGCGACTCGTTCTTCGAGCGTCGATGCGGTCGATTCCGGCAGAGCCTCATTCACTTTCCGTTTGTCGTTTGACCGTCCATTGGGAACCGGCTGCGGCGAACTGCTCTGTTGACCCGTCCGGCCTTCCTTACTCGTCTGTCTGTTCGACTTTGAGTTACTCTGCGGTCTTCGACCGCGCCGCTGCGATTGCTGCTTTTCGGACGAGTCATCCACTATTTGTTGCTCTTGTGGCTTCTCGTTTGACATAATTGATGCATTTTCGTGTCGATGTGAACGGTGAACATAACTTCGTTTACCTTCCGTTGCCCCTCTTTCTTTTTCATCATTTGTCTTTACTTGCACGCCATTCTTGTGGTTATTGGCGTGCGATGTATTACCAAACTCCAGTTCAATCTGTGAATGGGAGTTTACATATTCACGAATCCGATCGATAAGGGTCTGCTTTTTAATACCCGTAACCGGCTTAATTCCCAAAGCTTTAGCCAGTTGTTGAAGTTCTTTCAGGGTTTTTTGATGCAGTGAATCCAGATCGTTCAGATCCAACTCAATCAAATGGACCTCAGACATGGTATACGTTTCAAATTTGCGTTATTTCGGTATGCAACCAAAAGATATGTTCAAAGAAAAAATTTTGTATTAAACACTATGTAAGGGGAATAATACCGCTCGACCACGTGTCACACCACAGCTACCGTATCAAATGGGATTGAGAGAATGAATCCAACTTTTGACGGTAGAGTAAAGATAAAAACTACCACCGAAAATCACGAAATCATCTTTAAGTTGGTTGAGTATCAGGATTACCTCATCCTCTTTGTCAGGTAAGCGTTCAACCTTCCCGAAGATTGACGCAACATCAACATAGCAAGCTGCTCGCGGTGTCTTAAGATTATAATAAAGGATTTTTTTGAAATCCGAAAACCACTCACCCACATTATCGGTGAGTTTATCATTCATTAAACTACAAATTAGCACTGGTTTTTGTCCTTTGAAACATTCCTTGAGGGTTTGTTTCTGAATTTTCCAGGCTTCTGGATTGTGAGCAGCATCAAAATACCATTCCCTTCCTTTAATTAAAGGCTCAAAACGACCAAATAATTCCGCGTTTTGGGGGAAATGGTGTAACGAAGCGGCGTATTCATTCCAAGTAACGGGATAAATCGTAAAAAGTTGTTTAACAACCGACCACCCTATAGCAAAATTTATATCGCCGGCTGCCTGAATATAATCACTTTCTAGATAACGCTCCTTATTATTGTCGTTAATATAGTACTTTCCATCACTTCTGCGAGGCTCAAGAAGGCTCGATGCAACCACTTGCGCATTTTTTTGATCGGCAATGCTCCGAATTACCCGCAGTGCCTCATCGGGTATTGCCCCGACAACAACAGGTTTATCCTGTTTAATGATACCTGCCTTTTCAGCCGCTATTTTTTCGATCGTATCACCGAGGATCTCCTTATGATCCATACCGATACTCGTAATAACGCTGACCAGCGGATTAACGACATTGGTAGCATCCAGCCGGCCACCGAGTCCGGTCTCCAGGATAGCCAGGTCAATTTTTTGTTCTGCGAAATACCAAAAAGCCAGAGCCGTAAGCAGTTCAAAATAGGTACAGGGCTGCCGGCTGAGGATTTCTTCATTCTGCTGAAAAAAGGATAGTATATCCTCGTCCGGGATCTCGATTCCATTAATCCTGATCCGCTCGTTCAGACGAATCAGATGGGGTGAGGTGTACAAACCCACTCTTAACCCACGATCCCTGTACACCCTGGCAAGCATGTGGCAGACCGTTCCCTTGCCATTTGTACCTGCGACATGGATGCCTGGATATTTGTTTTGCGGATTATCCAGCCTGTTCAACAGATCCGTGATCTGCCCGAGATCCATATTCGCAGCAGAAGCACCAACGTCCTGGAAACGTGGGATCCGGCTGAGCCATGCGGCAACATCCCCAATGGTATTAAAAGAAAATTGTTTATCCATATATTAGAGGAATAGCGAAATGCTGGTGTAATGGGTTGCCGGAAAACTCATAGCCGACAATAAATAGCGATTGCGTTTTTCGTATCCCCTATTCCATCATTCCAACATTGCATCATTCCAATATTCCCTATGTTTTATTCCAGGTTAATTCGCCCCGTACTATTTCGTCTCGATTCGGAAAAGGCTCATCATTCTACAATGATGCTCGCCCGGTATTCGGGCTCGAATTCTTTGCTTAAAAGCCTGGCTCACAGTCTCTACGATTATCAGAGCGACCGGCTGGGACAGATGCTATCCGGCATCTTTTTCGACAATCCGGTAGGCCTTGCTGCCGGGTTTGATAAAAATGCGGAAGCTGTTGGCTTGTACGAATCGCTTGGATTAGGTTACGCGGAAATAGGCAGTATCACCGCACTCCCAAGTTCAGGTAATCCCAGCCCCCGTGCGTTCCGCCTTCCGAAAGACCATGCCCTGATCAATCGAATGGGCCTGAATAACGAGGGAGCATCCCGAATTGCAGAACGAATCAGAGGTAAGATAGCAGGCATTCCCATCGGGATCAATATCGCCAAAACGCATGATCCGTCAATTTTTGGGAAAAAAGCCGTTGAAGACTACCTGGCAAGCTACCGTATCGCTGCCCCGGTCGCCGATTATGTCACTGTAAATATTTCATGTCCCAACACCAGTGAAGGAAAAACATTCGAGGATCCGGATGCCTTAAAAGGCCTGCTGGATGCCCTATTCGACGAGCGAACATCGCACGATCCTCCCCTGTTCATTAAACTTTCCGTCGACCTGAATGAATCTGAAACTCATGATTTGCTAAAGGTATGTGAAAAATATGACGTCGACGGATATGTATGCGGCAACACCTCCAACAACCGGACGAATCTGACGACGCCACAGGGCAAACTCCATGAAATAGGAAGAGGCGGATTAAGCGGACGGCCAGTTGCAGGAGCAGCCAACCGGTTGATCAGAACAGTACGAACTCAGGTACCTGATGAGCGAACAATCATCGGAGTAGGCGGGATCGATTCATTCGGAGCGGCTTTGGATAAATTCCGTGAAGGAGCCGATCTCATACAGATTTACACCGGACTGATTTATGAGGGCCCCGGCCTTATCAAACAAATTAACCGCCATCTGGATCAGTTCCTTGCTCAACACGATCTAGGAATGCCCGAACTCCGAAAATACCTGCAAAACAATTGAGAGTCCATCAAAACTCAATCGGCCACATCTCAGCCTCAAGTCTATTTCTTCGCCTTCCCCTTGGGCATTTCCTGGATCGCTGCTTTCAGTACCTGGATATCATCTCTCTTGTTGTACGTCGGGAAATAGCTTGTAATCTGACTCAGGATCGTCCGGGCGCTATCCCAGTAGGCACCCTGATAGGGATAGTATTCGTGAAATGGAGGCGGCGTGAGGGTTGAATCTGATATCTGCTTCCATTTTTTCTGTTCCTCGTTGCTGAGCTTGCCGGATGCCTGCAGCTTCACCTTGGCCGTGTCTTTAAGATTCTGGAATTGCTCCTCTTCCTGCTGCCATTCCTCATGCATCTGATTCCATTTATCGGCAAGTTGTTTATAACTCGTATCTTCTTTTGCCGCAATGATATAATATTGTGCAGCATTGTAGAGTGCATCGGGCGCGTAATTCGATACGGAATAGTTGAGGCCAAAAGAACGCAGCCGTTCGGCAGCTTTAACGGGCGGCATCTGTTTTGTCGAATCGAGAAGCTGATAATAGAACTGGCGCAGGGTGTCGGACGCGACCAATATGTCCTCGCCGGTTTGCACGGCTGTGGTATCCGATACCAGGTTCGACGATTGGAGCTGCATGGCGTAGGCGCTGCGGGGGTATAGTGATACAACAGAGTCGGCCCATGCTTTTGCCCGGGTACTGTCACCACGATCGTTGTACAACTGTGTCAGAGAATACATCGCCTGGGGCGACACGTTAGTATCCGCATATTTATGTATGATTTTGATATAGTAGCTGATGGCACTGTCCGGCATGTTCAGTGAGAGATAAAAAACATTACCCAGTTCATACTGATGTTCTGCTATCTGCCTGCGTGCCTTGGCCCGGGCATCAGGTGTCAGCGGTACATTCGACAGATCGACCTGAATGTTTCTTTGCAGCTCCTGATCCGACATGGCATTTGAGACGACCGTTGTCGTATCGGCTCCGGCCCGTACCTGCTCACTGCGTACAGCAGCCATCCGCCGCCAGTTGTCAACCAGAGGCCGGTCGCCCCATATCGCACGAAAAGCCTGGCTGGACTGAAGTACCAGCGAGGGATTCTCATAGTTCAAAAATCCATAATCACCCTGTTGCTGCTCCCTGTTCTTTATCTCATTGACATTCACTAATGTGTTTCTCTGGCTATTTTTGCTTTTTATTTCCTGTTTCAACTGTTCGAGTTTCTGCTTTTTTACTACAGCAATAACGGAGTCGAACTTTTGTTTGGGAAGTGATCCCAGCCAGTACAGACTGTCTAAATTGTGAATCTGCCTGCGCAACTTTGCATAATCACCAAATGACTTCGCCAGTTCAGTAGCATTAAAGGTAGTGGGCAGTTTTGCCAGGTCGCGCGCGGTCGAGGAAGCAGAATCAAAATAGGCGGCAGCTGTGGTGAAATTATGGTAGTGGTCCCGATAAACCATGCCAAGCCCATAGTAAATCTGGGCTTTGGTATTCGCATCCGGCGGTTTGACATTGTTGTGGAGGTTCTGTTCATAAACATCCAGTGCCTCGCCGAACCTGTTCATCGCTTCCAGTGTCCGTCCAATCTGATACTCCAGCTCGGGAAGGATGTCATAGTTTTTGTCATCCTTGCTCATGGCAGTAAATATCGCAAGCGCCTGGCCGGGATGTCCCCCTTTGCGTGCAACGATGGCCTGTTTCTTCATAGCCGCGGAGACTAATTCATATTCCGGGTGCGTATCGTTGACGCGACTGTATGATTTGAAGGCATCGGCAAAGTCGCCGGCTTTCTCCTGGAGCTGGCCTAAAAGAAACCATGAACGTGCTTTAACCAGGCGATCCTTAAGCTCAGGCAGGGCTTTTTTGATTGACGAAATTGCCGACCCATATTCTTCGGCACCAACCTGCAGCTCCGCCAGTGCCATAATAGCCTCTGCTCTCAGATGTTTGTTCCATCGAATATCCGTATCCCCCAATTTGCGTTGCAGATAATCGATGCCTTCATCGTACGACTTCATCTCGATGTACGTGCGGCCTTTCCAGAAGGCAGCACGTTGTTGCATGGTGGCACTCTTGGTCGTATTTGTCAACTCATCAAATTTCTGTGATGCAGAAAAGAACTTACTCTCATAAAAATAAGATTGCCCTATCAGGAGAAGTGCATTATCAGCCCATTTTGATGTAACATGATCCCGGAGTATGTCCGCACTTTTGCTGATTGCCTGGTCAAAATTATCAGAACCCACGTTCAGGGGTTTGGTAAATACAGGGATGGGTTCTTCAGCATTGATCGGGACTTTCTGTTTCTCGATTTGTTTGAGCCCGTCTTCATACTGGTGTTTTGCATTATAAAAAGTGTTGTAATAAGCGGTGAAGTTATTCCATGAGCTTTTTAAAACACCGTGGCAACCACCCACAGATACCAGCAGCGGCAGTGCTACCAGAAACGGGAATATGTTTCGATGACGATACACTCAAGATATAGTACTAATCTTTATCATATTGGTGCGTCCACGCTCGGCAATTGGCATGCCTGTTGCTATTACCACGCGGTCACCTTTTTCTACCAGACCCTCCTTCTTCAGGTAGTTCTCCATAAGCTGGACGCTTTGATCGGTATCAAAAATTTGTTCCAGGCGTACCGGAGTAACGCCCCACACCAAATTTAGTTGTCGAAGCACCTCCAGACTTTCGGTAAATGCCACAATAGGAACACGGGGCCTGAACTTGGCGATACGCCGGGCCGTGGTTCCCGAATGGGTAATGGTGGCAATCACCTTCGCATTGATGTTCTCCGATAAACGGACACAGGAATAACTCAAAGATTCAATAACCTGTTTTTCTTTCCATTCGGGAACATGGAAAGACAAGCTGTTATAGAGGCTCATCTCATGCTGTTCAACGGTCCGGCAGATTCTGTCCATCACCTGCACCGCCTCCAACGGATATTTGCCCGAGGCCGTCTCCCCCGACAGCATCACGGCATCGGTACCATCCATCACCGCGTTCGCCACATCAGAGCTCTCCGCTCTGGTTGCCCGCGGATTGGTGATCATCGATTCCAGCATCTGGGTTGCCGTTATCACCGGTTTGCCCAGGTTCCGGCATTTCCTGATGATACTCTTCTGAATGAGAGGCACCCGCTCGCTGGCTATTTCGATTCCGAGATCCCCGCGGGCCACCATCACACCGTCACTTTCTTCAATGATCTGGTCAATCACGTCAACGGCTTCCGGTTTCTCAATTTTTGAAATGACACCGGCATTGCTTCCATTGGCGCGGATCCTTGAGATAAGATCCTGCACATCGCGAAACGACCGCACAAACGAGAGAGCCACCAGATCTACACCTTTCGAAAGACCGAATTCAAGATCCTCGATATCCTTCTGAGTCAGCGATGGAATGGAAATATGAACATTAGGCAGGTTAACACCTTTCCTCGATTTCAACATACCACCGACAATCACCCTTGCCGTCAGGGCTTCGGCATTCTTCTTCAGAATACACAACTCCAGCAAGCCATCATCCATGAGAATGGTATTGCCCTCTTCGGCATCATCGACCAGGCGTTCATAATCGATAGGTATCACGCTGCTGGTACCCTCCACATCTTCGGGTGTGATGGTGACGGTGGTGTCGTTCTTAAGAAGCTGGGCGCCGTCCTTCATTTTTCCAACGCGAATCTTTGGACCCTGCAGATCCATCAGGATGGGGATGCTGGACTTCAGCTTTGATGAAACCTTCCGAATGTCCTGTATGACTTTCAAATGATCTTCGTGGGTGCCGTGAGAAAAATTCAGACGAGCCACATTCATCCCATTGCGTGCAAGTTCTTCAATTTTATCTCTGCTGTTTGTACTCGGACCAATGGTGCAGACTATCTTCGTGCGTCGGTTAATATTCCTCATGCGGTTTCTTAATTATTTGCTAAAGGCAAGGTTACATATATGAAAACTAACTTCCAATGAGTAATAGCGTAATCATCACCTCAAAATAGGACATTCCAGACTTTCGATACAGCGGGATAACAAAGAGTGGCCAATTTCTTGCCGGCTCAAACCCGGGTGTAACTGCTGAAAGGGAGAGTACCATCGATGACTCATTCTTCCTTTTTGACTGTGAATCCTTTATGAGCCCTTGCTGTTATAAAAAAAGGACACATCATCTGAAACTTCATTTCATGAATATAAAGGAGCGTTTATGATTACCCGGGAAAAACTACTCGAGCTTATTCATAATCAAAACAACATGAACATCTCCTTGTTTCTTCCAATGGAAATTAAAGGGGATTTAGTTAAACAAAATAGCCTGAGATTTAAGAATTATGTCGGTAAAATAACGCAGAATCTTAAAAATTATGGCACTGATGACCGCCTTATCGAAAGCCTCATCCGGCCTCTGAAGGATATGATATCCAACGATGATTTCTGGCAGCACCAAAAAGACGGGCTTGCCGTTTATCGTAACGCCAATATTCTTGAAATCTTCCGGTGTCCGGTGCGATTCGGCGAACAGATCTATATCGGGCCATATTTTCAAATTACCCCATTGATTTCGCTCGCGCAGGAAAATCAATCATTTTATCTTTTGACCTTGAACAAAAACAATATTCAGCTTTTCAAAGGCGACCACGATGGATTACATCCAAAACTTCTGGAAAACACCCCGGTAAGTTTGGAAGACTATCTGAAATACGATGTCCATGAGAAACATCAGCAAACGCGTTCTATTTCGGGTGGTGCCATTTTCCACGGACAATCCGTTACAGATGAGGAAAAGAGGAAACTCATCAATTTTCTTGCAAAGGTTGAATCGGGCGTTCTCAATGTTATTCAGAAAGAACCCCATCCATTGATGCTGGCCGGTTCGGAAGCCATCATATCTCACTACCGTCTGGTAAACCATTATAATGATCTGATAGAAACGCCGATCTCTGTAAATCCGGCAAGTCTGGATCGAAACGAGCTATGGGATGAAGCGCTTGACATTCTCAGGCCTCTGATCACTGCCTCTCTTCAAAATGCCGTATCACAGTTTGGAGATTTTCAACGCAGGAATCAGGCCTCTTACGACCTGGATAAGGTTGTCAAAGCGGCTCATTATGCAAAGGTCGATCGTTTATTTATCGCACAGGACAGCCGGCAATGGGGCAAATTCGATCCTGATCAGGATTCGGTATGGGTTCACACCAACGAGAACGACCATGCCTACGACCTGTTGAACGCGGCAGCATGCAAGGCTATGAGTAACGGCAGTGCCGTGTTTATCCTTCCGGGTGAAATGATGCCCGGCCATAACCCGATTGCGGCCACCTTCCGATATCAATAACAAATAGCTTACTGTTTGAATTAGTGCACTTTATGACACAAAATGGGATGATGGAATAGTGGAATGAGGGGGAGATTGTATCTACTTTATCTCGAGTGTTGAATCTTTATCGAAAGAGCACGAATTACTTACAAAAAGGCACCATGAGTATCACGTTGTTCATTCTGGTTCCTGCGCATTAGCATTTACTATACATCAGTAAACCAATGCGGCTGTTGAAAATTGAAGTTGATCGATCTCAACAGCCGGACATTCCTAATATTCAATATTAAGCAGAGTCATGATAAAAATACTGATCGCTGATAAGCTATCCCCTGTCGCTGTTGAAAAACTGGAAAAACTGGGGGCTGAAATAGAGTTCAATCCTGATTTAAAGGCAGATGATTTACCGGGTGCCATCGCAGACAGGGAGGTTCTTGTAGTACGCTCCACGAAGGTGACATCTGAAACGATTGATGCCGCTCTTAACCTGTCATTGATCATCAGGGCAGGTGCCGGTGTGAACACAATAGATCTCCAGGCGGCCAGCACCCATGGCGTACACGTCGCCAACTGTCCTGGTTTGAACACGGCGGCCGTCGCCGAACTGGCCCTGGGTCTAATCATCGCTTGCGACCGCCGAATCCCAAATGCAACGATTGACATGCGCGACGGAAAATGGCGGAAGAAAGAATATGGCAAGGCCGCCGGGCTGAAGGATCGTACCCTTGGCATTGTGGGTCTTGGATCGATAGGAAAGGCATTGGCAAGGGCGGCACAGGGACTCGGCATCAATGTCATCGGCTGGTCACGCAGCCTGTCCCCCGATATGGCTGAACAACTGGAGGTAGGATATTGCCAGACGCCGCAGGAACTTGCCGGGAAATCTGATATTGTAAGCGTTCATCTCGCTGCCACTCCGGAAACCCGGTACTTTATCAATTCCGACTTTCTGGAACGGATGAAAGACGGGGCTGTTTTTGTAAATACCTCGCGCGGGGAAATCATCGATACAGCGGCCCTGAAAAAGGCAATCGCTGCAAAGGGGTTGAAGGTTGGTCTGGATGTTTATGAAAACGAACCCGGCAGCAGTGACCCTGAATTTCACGATACGGAACTTGCGGCTGCTGTCATGTGCACGCCGCATATTGGGGCATCCACAGAACAGGCCTCCGAGGCCATTGCCCAAGGGGTGGTTGACAACATTGAGTATTACCTGAATACGGGGAGGCCCTTACATTCGGTTAACCTGAGGGGCAAGCGCTCTCACATCAATCTTGTGGTTCGCCACTTCAACCGTGTGGGGGTCCTGGCCGGTGTGCTGGATGTGCTGAAAAATGTCGGAATCAATGTCGAGGAGATGGAAAACACAATCTTTGACGGCGGTCATGCGGCCTCCTGCAATCTTGTGCTGGATAAGACACCGGATGGCAGCAGCCTGAAACGTATTGGCGACATGGACAATATCATACAGGTGATGCTCAAATAGTAAAAATATCTGATTATATGCTTTCTTTTAGGGGATCGTGCTGGCAATCCATTCATTCCGGGTACGGGTGTTGCAGGAACGCTAATCATGGCAACGAGTTCAAATAAAAGAAGGCTTTGCCTTCTAAAAAAGGAATATTATGTCTCAATCAATTCATCTGAAAATTAAAATGGACCCTCAACCAATGGAAAAATGGGGTACAAAACCCGACCTTAACAATTGGGAAGGGGAAGGCGGGGCAATTTATCCGAAAACATTCAATACATTGCCTGACGATAGTCCGGTACAGCAGGGAGATATTCTGAAAGTCACAGACGGTCGTCTCGTGATAGAGAATGAAGAATATTTTTATGAAATAATTGTAGAAAAACAGATGGATAACTAACCACTTTCAATACGTTTATATATTTTGCTTTATGAATAATGATGGAGAACAGAAAAAACTGGCAATTCTCATTGATGCAGACAATGCCACGCCTACAATAATCGATGGATTAATGGCAGAAGTTGCCAAGTATGGGATAGCCAGTGTAAAACGGATTTATGGGGACTGGACCAACCCTCATCTTAACGGATGGAAAGAGATTTTGCTTGAGTATGCGGTACAGCCTATTCAGCAGTTCGGTTATACAACCGGTAAGAATGCGACCGACAGCGCGATGATCATAGATGCTATGGATCTTCTCTACACAGAAAAACTGGATGGGTTCTGTCTTGTATCCAGTGACAGCGACTTTACGCGCCTGGCAGCCCGTTTGAGAGAGGCTGGTTATACCGTTTATGGATTTGGCGAGAAAAAAACACCAAAGGCGTTTGTTGGGGCATGCGATAAGTTTATATATACTGAGATACTGCGTAAGGATGAAGTCAGTGAATCACCTAAACGCAAATCTGCCAATCAGTTAAAGCAGGACACCCGGCTCATCAACCTGCTTCGGGATGCAATAGAAGACTCCGCAGATGAGAGCGGATGGGCATACCTGGGGAACGTCGGACAGAATATCGCCAATAAATCATCCGAATTTGATCCCAGGAACTATGGCTATAAAAAACTTGCGGAGCTTATTGAAGCCATACAATTATTTGATATTGATGAACGAAGTAACGAAAATGCTCCCGGGAAGTCTATTTATATCAGAGACAAACGTCGTAAAGGGAAATAGGTTTTGAGTAACATCTGTCATTACATGGGGTGTGTTGTGACCCGAAGGTTAAACAGGCGGGCAGGAAACGTGTCTCTGTCGGCTTGTGTTATCGATGTAAATTGCCAGTCATCAATCTGCTAAGGAGATCTGCACCATGACCACGAGAAAGTTGTCACAAAGATTAAAAAGCCTCCGCATACTGCTTCTTTGTCTGCTCTCCGGCTTCATACTGTGGTCGTGTAGTAACGAACGAAATCCAAATATCGAAATGGGTTCGGGTTATCTTTTCAAAGAAGGCTATCCCGAAGTCCGTGTTGCAGCAATAGGATTATTCGACGAGCATGGGAATCCGGGCATCGATGTAACAACAGACGTGGTATATAAAAGTCTGGTGTGGAAAAAACTAACTGCTGATTACACTGCCGGTTTTAGCCTGGACATAAGCATCACTCCTGAAAAAGGTGATACCAACAGCAGTGCCTTAACGCATACCTACACCTTCTCGATCGCACGTAAAAATAAAAACATTATCCACAGTGGGGACACCTACACCGTTGAGAGACGATTCGGAGTAAAACCCGGGAATTACAAGGTACAGGTGACGGTCATGGATAACAGTTCCCAGAAGCAGACAGTGCGTGTTGCCGAGGCTGAGCTTCCTGCTCCCAACTCCACTACGACAACGATGACGAACGTGCTCATGCTCGGACGTAATAATCAGAGTGAAACCAAAAACAGGTTTCTGCCGGTCACTACGTACGACGTCCCTGCAAAGCTCGACACCCTTCGCTTCGAATTTCAGCTGAACAAACCTACGGGCAAGAATCGTGTGGAAGTAAGAATGCAGCTTATTAAGTTTGCCTCCGACACGATGCCGCCACGAATGATGTCCGCTCCGATGCCAAGTCCATCTAACATTCAATACAAGGGTATAGACTACGACAGCAGGACGGTAATACAGGAACAGCGGCGTATACTGACTACAGAAACCGGAAATATCCTTATCCAGTATCCGATTACAAGACCACCACGAGGCAACTATCGCTTCCAGGTTAATATCTCAGGCAAGAGTGTATCAAAAACGGACTTCAAAGCCCGCGACTTCGGCGTTAAAAGCACCAATTATCCCTATGTAGAAACGGTCAGGGAATTGGCGGCCCCGCTGTACTATCTCATGGATCGCAAGCAGTACAAAAAGCTAATGAGCTACCGCGATCCCGATTCCATGAAAAATTATATGGATGAATTCTGGCTGAGTCATATCAAGAATCAGAGGATCGCCAAGCAGGTCATTGAGCTCTATTATAAGCACGTCGAAGAGGCCAACATGCAATTCGGCAATTACAAGGCCGGCTGGAAAACGGATCCGGGCATGATCTATATCCTATTCGGTCCACCCTACTATGTTTACCGGTCACTCAATCAGATGCAGTGGACCTACGGATACGACCGATCCGATCCCGACCGCAACTTTTACTTCGTTGAACCTAAAATACCGAGCAAGTTCTTTCCATTCGACAATTACATTCTGCAACGCCAGAACAATTATTTTACCGTAAGATACCAGCGTGTGCAGGACTGGTTGTCGGGTTTTATACTCAAGGCCCGTTTTTAGATGATCTTCACTTAACAACGAAGTTGATGATTTTCCTGGGCACGAAAATCTCTTTTACCACATTTCCTTCATCGAGATATTTGGCTACCGTTTTCTGTTGTCGGGCCTGATCGAGCACATACGCTTTATCCGTAGCTTTTTCACTGGGTACTTCGATTTGCCCCCGTACTTTACCATTCACCTGTATGGCATAGACATGCGTTTCGCTCTTCAGATACTCCTCTTTCCACACCGGCCATGGTTCATAAGCCAGTGTGTTTTCATTACCAAGACGGTTCCACAGCTCTTCGGATACATGTGGGGCAAATGGTGAGAGCAGCCTCATATAAACCTGCATGATCTCACGCGGCTTTTTCTCCCATTTCTGAGCCTCATTATTAAAGATCATCAATGCAGATATGGCGGTATTGAACTTGATCGCTTCGATGTCCTCGGTGACTTTGCGGATGGTCTCATGCAAAACTTTCATCTGTTCGCGCCCGGGTTCAATATCAACGACATCGTTGTTCAACTCGCCCGTCTCTTCATTAATGATAAGACGCCAGACACGGTTCAGATAGCGAAATACGCCTTCCACGCCCTGTGTGCTCCACGGCTTCACCTGTTCAAGTGGTCCCATGAACATCTCATACAGCCGGAGGGCATCCGCTCCGTATTGCTTGACCACGTCGTCCGGATTGATCACGTTGCCACGCGACTTGGACATCTTGAAAGAGCGGGCATCGACAACATTGTTTGTACCTTTGATGACAAAAGCATCGCCTTTTTTTTCGACCTGCGAATCATCGAGCTTGACCGGAGTCCATCCTTCCTTTGGGCCGCTCTCATCAAGAGATGCATACCCTCCGTTTTCATCCTGATAGGCGGTGTACTCCATCTCACCCAGTATCATCCCCTGGTTCACAAGCCGCTGGAAGGGCTCTTTAGTAGAAACAACTCCAATATCATACAACACTTTATGCCAGAAACGAGCATATAACAGGTGCAATACGGCATGTTCGGCGCCACCGATATACAAATCGACGGGCATCCAGTATTTCTCCTTCTCCTTACTCACCGGTCCCTGTTCATAATTGGGATCGATGTATCTCAAAAAGTACCAGCACGAGCCGGCCCATTGCGGCATGGTGTTGGTCTCGCGTTTGGCTGGCCTTCCTGTCGCAGGATCTGCGGTATTTACCCATTCAACGATTGCTGCCAACGGCGACTCACCTGTGCCGGTTGGCTGATAGCTGTCGACTTCGGGCAAGGTTACAGGCAGTTCACTTTCAGGCAAAGCACGGGGCTTTCCATCTACATGAATAATGGGGAATGGTTCGCCCCAATAACGCTGGCGAGAGAACAGCCAGTCGCGCAACTTGTAGTTTACACTCTTTTCTCCAAACCCCTTCTTTTGAAGCCAGTCGGCAATCTGTTCCTTGGCTTTGGGTACACACAATCCATTTAGTGATACTTCATTATTCGTTGAATTCACAATGGTGCCCTCTTCGGTATCTGTAAAAGCTGCCTTCGTCACGTCTCCGCCGGCAACAACTTCAACTATCGGGAGATCAAATTTTTGCGCGAACTCCCAGTCGCGCTCGTCATGCCCCGGTACTGCCATGATAGCACCCGTACCGTAGCTCATAAGTACATAATCGGCAATCCATACGGGTATCTTCCCTCCTGTTGCCGGATTGATGGCATAGCCACCGGTAAACACCCCGGTCTTTTCCTTGTTCAGTTCACCCCGATCCAGATCCGACTTGCGGGCGGCCTGGTCACGATAAGACGCAACAGCCTCTTTCCGAGGATCGGTCGTCATTTCGTCAACCAGGGGATGCTCCGGGGCCAGCACCATGTACGTTGCACCGAACAGCGTATCAGGCCTCGTTGTAAAAACACGAATTTTTTCACCGGATCCGGCAACAGGGAAGTCGATATCCGCACCGATCGATTTACCAATCCAGTTGCGTTGCATTTCCTTGATCGACTCCGGCCAGTCGAGATCATCCAGATCCTGCAGCAGACGCTCTGCATATGCCGTTATTTTAAGAACCCATTGCCGCATCGGCTTGCGAATTACGGGAAAACCACCCACTTCGCTTTTCCCGTCGATCACCTCTTCATTGGCAAGTACAGTACCAAGATCCGGGCACCAGTTGACCGGGGCATAATCTTCGTAGGCAAGTCCTTTTTTGAACAACTGAAGAAATATCCACTGCGTCCATTTATAGTATTTGGGATCGGTTGTATTGACCTCGCGGTCCCAGTCGTAACTAAATCCAAGCGATTGCAACTGCTTACGGAAACGTTCGACATTCTGTTCCGTGGTTACCCTCGGATGCGTCCCTGTCTTAATAGCATACTGTTCCGCAGGCAAACCAAAGGCATCCCATCCAATTGGATGCAACACATTGAAACCTTTCATCCGTTTGTAACGGGCAGTAATGTCGGTGGCGGTATAACCTTCCGGATGACCTACATGCAGACCGGAACTGCTTGGATACGGAAACATATCCAATACATAAAATTTCGGCTTTTTACGGTCGGAATCATCTGTTTTAAATGTTTTATTCTTTAACCAATACTCTTGCCATTTCGGCTCAATCTCAGAAGGTTTATACGTTGACATACGGTTTTCTTCGCTTCTTCTCTGTTATTACTATTCTTACGCTAACGATTTATATCGCCGATCAGTTTAGAGCAAATATCCTCATTATATCTAACTGACCGCTATGAGTCGGGAAGATACAGTTTTTTGAAACTTTTTGTCCGTTTCGATAATTCTACTTTCATACTTCTATTGGTCGCCGGCAGATAATCACGGAGACGCACAGATTTTTTGTGTAAATCTGCGTATCCATCTGCGCGAAATACATCTTAACACATCTATGAGGTCAAAATCAGATCCCAAAATTACGAGTGGGAAAGTTGAGAACTGAATTATTGTCCCTGCTTGATAACTGTTATATTTCCTGAAAAAATTATCCTGCCAGCACAATGCCTATGAGTAAACCCCAAAAAAGATGGCCTGAAATGATGGTGGCCTACATCCATTCCGATGACAGTCCCCGTTCCGAGGAACAGTGTAAGCGGATACTCGAAATGATTCAGATCGAGGAGGAACAGATAAATGTCTTGCCAGCCAGTGAAGCAGCTTCCCTTAATGTAAACTCGACCGACTCCCTGATTTTTGGCGGATTGGCGGCATACCCTGAAGGTGTTCGAAATGATTCCGCCCCCTGGGAAACCATCCTGGGGAAAAACATACCGGTTTGGGCTTTCGAGGCCGGTGTTGCTGTCTTATTATCCGAACCGGAGACATTGAAACGGCTGGATACGCCAGAAATCCTGAGGATCCGGCTTACTAATGAAGGAAAGAAAGATACCATCTTCAGCACGATGGATGACTTGTTTTATTCAGCCTGCTATTTTGAACCGTTCACATTATTCAACAGGGACTGCGGAATTCCACTTGCGGAAACCCATAACGGCCAGGTTGTCGCTTTTCGCAAACCAGACCAGCATGTTTATGGAACGCTATTTCACCCGCACCGGTATAAATCGCTGGTCTATCGCTTCTTTAGAAAATTTGTAGCCCAGCCCGAATTACTTGCATGATGTTGAGATTTTTGAGCCACGCCGGGTAACCCACTCCTGCCCCACCAAAGATAGGGGAGTTTCACATGTTTGCCCTATGAAAGGGTAACCGCAGGGCTCGCAAAGGTCGCTGGGAATCGTCATAGCCATCCTCAGCAGTACGTCAAACGTAACCTGACCGGCGGTCCTCTGAAAAAGATTGATCAGGGATACAGCAATAGTCGCCTCACGGATTCTCAATCAAGTTGAGAATGACGCTGGCCAGGAGTGGCGCTATCGACATAATAGAAGCATATCCAGAGTTTACCGCTTACTGCTAACCGGTAACTGCTCTCTCCTCCATTCGTACCGGATGCGCAGGAAACCGTGGGTGTTGAAATGCTCTTTGAAATAGATGAGAGAACGCCGCGGATCCATCGGATTATCGGTATCGGTCTCCATGGAAACACCGAAGTCGACGGCGGCTATGCCCTCATCCTTAGCACGGAGGCAGATCTCGTGCATCATCAGATTTACCGGGCGATATCGTTTGTACTTCGACAGAGAGCATATGTAAAAGACGAGCAATACCCTTGGATGGCAATGCATCGTCATCGTGGCCGCTATCAGTTTGCCGTCAAGCCAGGCCCCGGTCAAATTCATTTCGTCCGGAAACAGTTTAAACAGCTGTTTTATCTCAGACAGACTGTGCGTCGGTTTAAGATTGAATTTGCTCTTGTTTTGCAGGAGCAACTCATAAAAAGCTTCAAAATCGCCCAGCGAGCCGAGTTTTATACCCGAATTACGTGCTTTTTTGATTGACTTCCAGTTATCCCGGCTTATGGTTTCCCCGGAATATTCGTCTGTTGATGCGATCGATGATATCAGAACCTGCGACTCCCGAAAACCATGATAACGCAACAGAAAATCCAGATCCTGGTTTAACTGACGCTGATACAATAATGGAGGAAACGTCAATTGTATCTGCTGGACATCCATCGTTTTGAAATATTCAAGAATAACGGTTAACGCCTTCTCTGTGTCGGAGAAAGCGGCCGGAGGCAGAATAAGTCCCCCGTAACTTGCCTTAACAGGAGAAATAAACTCCGTGTCATCTTTGTTAAAGGCTCCGACCAATCCGGCTACAAGATCTTCCCCCTCATAACATCCGATGTATCTGACAGAAACAGGATGATCATGATGATGATAAAAACGTGGCCTCGAGAACATGGTTCCGTTATTTGAACCGGTAATGAACCGTTCCCATGCCTGCTCGTCGATCTCGTCCAATCCCTGATCCCTGACAATCATACGGATAACACTATTTTCATGGTTTCGAGTACTTCCACGGGTTTGACCAGCAACTCCGTACCGCCACGGACGGCGAGTACAAAATGTTCCAGTTCCCGCGACAACGGCTCAGCGCGTTCCACCTTTACAGATCTACTCATGGGTTTCCCGTACTTTCCCAGAAACTCCACGAAATCCTTCTCGCTGAAATCTTCAGGATTAACATTATGCTCGTAGATGCTAAGGGTCTGTTCGATATAATTCAGTTCCGCATGTCCTCTCGTACCGGTAACCGACAGTTGCCTGATCTTGACCGGGGTTATCCAGTTGACCTGTATGAACCCACTGGCTGACGGGTATTGTAAAAAAGCCGTGGCAGCATCTTCGACCGAATTAGAGTGAACGTTGAGCCGCTGGACCTCAATTTTATCCGGGTTTGCACCAATCAGATACCGAAACACGTCAATATCGTGGACGGCAAGATCAACGAACACCCCTATATTGGTAAGTTTTGGAGGATAGCCGCCAACGCGCCTTGCCACCAGGTTTGTGATAGTGCCTAGTTCATCCTTATCTATAAGCTCTTTCAGTGCCTGAACAGCCGGATTGAATCGTTCGACATGCCCTACTGTAAACAGGCAATTCGACGTTTCAGATAACGAAATCAATTTTTCGATCTCTTCTATCCGATCCGAGGCCGGTTTCTCCAGCAGCACATGGATTCCCTGCTTCAGGCATTCCGAAGCAACCGGGAAATGTTGTCGAACGGGGACTGCGATCGTCACAAAATCAGGTCGTTCCCGCTCTATGAGTCTCCTGTAATCTGCGTATCCGGTTGTCTCAAACTCCTTGCTCACCAGGTTCCTGCGTTCGGCGTCAATATCCGCCAGGCCACAGAGTTTAACCCCCTTCATCCCCTTTAAAATCCGGCAGTGATGATATCCTATATTGCCAACCCCTATGACGGCCGCTTTCAGATTCGTTTCTTTCACAGATGAATGATCAAAATTGTAGTCTCTGTATATATAACTTCCTGGCCAAGATAGATTATGGCCGGCAACTTTCTAAATGAAACTGGTGAGATGCGTCAATAAACAAACCGGAAATATTGCAACCGATTCAACGCCTGTACCGGTGTTCATCCAGATAATCATCGATGATCACGATCTCCTCTTCTCCCTCATCGCCACCGCCATTGTTCATTACATCGTGACTAAATCTAATCGCTGCCATCACCAGTCCTTTGCCAATGAATACGGTGAAGACGGCCATTAGTCCGTATTCCCTGAATAAGATGATGGCAATGAGATACCCGACAAACAGCAGGATCTTCCCCCGGTTTTGCCGGATATAGTGACGACTGAAACGGGGAATTTTGTCAAAAGGCACGGTACTGACCATCAGCAAAGAAAGGAGGATGACCATTGGAACGAGCACATTGTTGACACCGTATTTGAAGTGATCGAACAGGTACAAATCATCGTTAAAGGTGAGATAGAATGCCACCAGCATCGTCGCCTGGGCCGGGATAGGCAATCCACGGAAATGATCCAGCTTAAGCTCGCGTGTTTCCACGTTAAACCGGGCCAGACGTATCGCTCCGCATAACGCCGGAAGGGCAGCAATGATAATACCGGCCGTCGACAGACTTTCGACACCGAACCGGAATACCAGAAAACCCGGTGCTACGCCAAAAGAAACGATATCACTCAGGGAATCCAGTTCGATGCCAAATGCACTGGTAGCATTAGTGAGCCGCGCCATCAATCCGTCGAGAGCATCGAAGAGCCCGGCAAAAACGATAAGCCATGAACCGGGAACTAAATTACCTTTGTAGATTTGTATGATAGCGACAAATCCGCAAAACAGGTTCATGAGTGTGAAGAAACTGGGAATCATCACACGTGGCAGAGGTCGCCGTTTGCGTGGAATACGCGGCTTGTGATGCCTGATCTTTTTATTGGGACGTGTGATGCGATACTTCATCAGCGTGCTTCGATTATGCCAAGAACCGTTTCTCCACCAACTGTTTTCTGACCGGTCCGTACGTTGAGAACAACATTTCCGGGAACTATGATATCCATTCTGGAACCAAATTTCATCATACCAAATCTATGTCCCGCTTTAATGGTATCGCCCTCTGATATGTGATAGACAATGCGCCTGGCAACATATCCGGTAATTTGTCGAAACAGAACCCTGGTCCCGCTGGGATGAAGGACTCCAAACTCAGCCCGCTCATTACGTTCCGATGCTTTATCATACCATGCAATGAGATATTCTCCCGGAAAATATTTGAGATATTCGACCACACCGCTAACCGGATTCCTGTTCACGTGAACATCCGCCAGCGACAAAAAGATACTGATTTGTGTGCCTTTGCCGTGCAGGTAGGTGTCTTCATCAACCTCCTTTATGGTAACGATTGTACCGTCCGCCGGTGCCAGAATAAGATTAGGATCTTCGGGAATATTGCGATCCGGGTCGCGAAAGAAAAACAGTGTGAATGCCACAAACACGACGGCAATCACATATAAAACGACAGAAAAACTGTTATGGATCAACAGTCCTGCCACCGCAATGATGATGCCGATGATCAGTGCCCAGACAATAACCGAAAGTCCGTCCTCAGCAAAAAACTCCATCTCAATTACCGATCGTTCTCAGGATATCATTGAATGTTACAAAAATGAGTAATCCGATGATAAAGATGAAGCCGATCTGTTGCAATGTCATGCGTACTTTTGGAGAAGGCTCCCGGCGGGTTATGCCTTCATAGATCAGGAACATGAGATGGCCGCCATCCAGAACAGGAATCGGCAAAATGTTCATGATCGCCAGGGTGATGCTAAGCATCGCCGTAATTTCCCAAAACCCCCTGATGCCGCCCAGTTCCGTAGCCTGGCGTGTTATATTGGCAATAGCGACCGGACCGCCCAGATTTTTTCGGATAGAGATAGAACCGGAGAACAGCTTGATAAAGCCCTTCACTATACCGGCAGTGGTATTCCATGTGCGTGATGCCCCTGCTCCAATAGAAGCAAAAAATCCCAGCTGGATATGTTCAACCCCGAAATACTTCTCCGGATTAAGCATATATATGCCAATCGTGTTGTCGGATCCGGGAGTAACATGAACCAGGGTATCTGCACCATCGGGCCTTGCAATCTCCATAGCCAGAGGCCCCTTCGCTCCTTTAATCATCCCGACAAGCTGGATCCAGTAGTTAACGGGTTTTCCATTTATCGATACAACTTTTTCACCAGCCCTCAACCCGGCCTTGTCAGCCGGACTGTCAGGAACGATTCTGGATATCTTACTGGGTATTGCGTTAATATATTCGAGAAAGGCCTCTTTGTTCAACCTGTCTATGAAGTTAGCAGGCATATTCAGAACAACATCTTTGCCATCGCGATCCACTGTATAGCTTAGGTGGTCGCTCATAATCCGGTCAGGGCTCATCAGTTCGCCAAAATACTTCACGTGATGACCGTTGATCGCTATAACCTTGTCACCGGTCTTAAATCCGACATTTGCGGCCAGTGACTTAGGTGCTATATACATCGAACCGACATTCTTCAGTGGAATACGTGTCTCTCCATAAAAATTAGTTATCCCTGTATAGATAACTACGGCCAGAATCATGTTAAAAATGACCCCCGCGCAAATCACTATGATTCGCTGCCAGACCGGCTTACTGCGAAACTCCCAGGGTTGCGGCTCTTGTTCAAGAAACTCGGTGTCCATACTCTCATCGATCATACCGGCAATCTTGACATAACCGCCCAGTGGGGTAGCTGAAATACAATAATCGGTCTCTCCAATCTTTTTCCCGAAAAGACGGGGTGGAAAACCAATGGAAAAACGATCAACCCGCATCTTAAAAAGCTTGGCGGCAAGGAAGTGTCCCAGTTCATGAATCAACACAAGGATAAACAGAGCCAGAACAAAAATACCAATTGTGGTAAGTATGTTTAATATCCAATCCATTATTTACCGTTTTAATTCAGTTTAACTGTCTTGCTTTTTTTCGGGTTTCCGCATCTATATCACAAAGAAGATCGGCGCTCACATCCCCGGGTGTCACCAGCGATTCGAGACATGACTCAACAATCCCGGGTATTTGAATATACATAATTTCCCGTTTCAAGAACCGATCGACGGCAACCTCGTTGGCGGCATTCAAAACGGCTGGTGCAACGCCCCCCTGTTTTAGCGCATAGCGCGCCAGATTCAGGCATGGAAACCTGCCGTTATCTACAGGTTCAAATGTCAGCCTCTGCATTTTCCGCCAGTCTATTAGTGGCACATCGGCATCGATGCGATCGGGATATGTTAATGCATATTGTATCGGAACACGCATATCCGGGGGACCCATTTGCGCTTTTGTCGACCCATCGACAAACTCAACCATAGAATGAATGATGCTCTGAGGATGGATGACAGTCTCGATATTTTCGAGCGGTACATTAAATAACCAGTAGGCTTCGATTACTTCCAGTCCCTTGTTCATCATCGTCGCCGAGTCGATCGTGATCTTGGCACCCATATTCCAGTTTGGATGATTCAGAGCCTGTTCGACCGTCACCTTTTTCATCGCATCACGACTCAACTCACGAAACGGTCCACCGCTGGCTGTTAGTATCAATTTCCTGATTGCCTTATGTGGTTCACCCGTGATGCTCTGGAGAATGGCGCTGTGTTCCGAATCGACCGGGACCAGTTGTCCATCATGACTCCCGACAACTTTCCGTATCAGTTCGCCGCCCACAACCAAAGACTCCTTATTGGCAAGTGCTACGCGTTTTCCATGCCGAAGGGCCTCATATGTTGGAATAAATCCCGAAAACCCTACCAGACTATTCAGAACGATATCAACATCGGGATGAACGGTAACTTCCAGGATACCCTCTTTTCCGCTTAAGACTTTGACGGGAAGATCACTGACAGCTCTTTTCAGTTCATCATAATGATCCGCATGGGTTATCACAATAAATTCGGGCAGAAAACGCGCCGCCTGCTCAGCCAGCAACCGCCAGTTCCGGTTTCCACTGATGGCGAATACCCGAAACTGCTCCTGATTGCGACTGAGAATATCCAGTGTCTGTGTTCCGATAGAACCGGTTGAGCCTAGTATGGAGATGTTTTTTTTAGTCAAATTAAAACAGGCTGTATCGTGATTATAACTGAATCGGCACGTAAGATAGTTGTTTTAAATCGGGGTATCTAATCCAAAACCCATCCTCTCACGCCTAAATTTTTCGCGAAGCATCTTCAAACATCGAAGCATGTGCCGTTTCCGTTTCTGCAAGTGTGGTTGGATACCCACCGGATAGTAATAGAACGAGTGGTATCCCTTTTTGATATACGGTGTCAGTGACAATCTCATCACGGTTACGCAGACTTTTCATACTCAATGCCGGCCTTCCGAAATGATCTGTTTCCTGGTTAGTTGTTATTCATCCGGATGAACCCGATCATCCGGCCGCTCTTCTTGCCATCACGGCGATAGGAGTGGAACAAATCCGGGTTGAGATAGGTGCATCTCTGATCGATTTCCAGATTTATCTCCGGGATGCCGGCATCCCGTAATTGCTGCTTCAGTGCTTCGCGTATAGCAAGGTGGGGTTTTGCAAAACCATCCCGCAATACAAATCTCCCGTCAAACCGAGAGGCAACCTCCTCTCCCACTTCATAAACCTGACTGCTGATGCATGGGCCGATGAACACCTCGATATTTTCGGGAAGGCTGCCAAGCTCTTTCATGCGAACGATAGCATTCCCTGCTATGCCGTCCGCCGTGCCGCGCCACCCGGAATGCAATGCACCGATTATTCCGTTTTCCCGGTCTGCCAATAAAAGGACGCCACAGTCTGCAACCTGTATTGCCAGTGTCATATCAGCCGACGTGGTGATCAGGCCGTCGGCCTCGCCAACAAATCCCGGTTCATTAACGGTAACAACCCTGCCTCCATGAACCTGTTTGGCATAAGCCAGCCGCGTCTCTCCCCCATGCAACTCATAAATGACGCTGAACTTATCGGAGAGAGAATCATAATTGTTGCCATCCTGATTGAATCTGCGGTCCAGTGCCCGCGTGGTAAAGCCGGCCGAAATCAGGTCTTGCTTCAACCAAATTTGGGGTCTGATGATATCAGGATTGGCCATATAAATATTTCTCAACTACGCTTTGTACTTCTTCTACAGGAAAGGGTTTTCCTGTCCAAATTTCCCAGGAACGACTGCCCTGCCTGACCAGCATCTCCAGCCCGCGAACCGATGTGGCCCCAGCACGTTCAGCCTGTTGAAGGAACACCGTTTGTGCCGGATTATAAACCAGGTCATAGCAGATTTTATTCGTCAGATACTTAATCTGGTCGTTTCTGACCGGTGATGCGTCTATTTCAGGATGCATACCGAGCGGTGTTGTATTGACTATAACTGAGCAATCCTCGGCGTAGTATGTCCACGCATCATAGGATATCGGATGAATCTCAGCTCTGCTATAATAGGAACCCGGGATGATGTCATCCGGGCTTCGCGAGACAAGATAAATCACACTCACACCCGACTCACCCAGGGCATAGAGCACAGCCCTCGAAGCGCCGCCGGATCCAAACACAACCACCTCTCCGCCATCCAGGAGATTACTGTACTGCCGGAGCGGATGCATAAAGCCATATACATCGGTGTTGGTGCCCCCGATTTGTCCATCCATTCTGTAGATGGTATTTACTGCGCCCAGATCGCTTGCCGTGTCTTCGATCTGATCCAGCATCGGTATCACAGCCGACTTGTGTGGTATGGTAACATTGGCACCGCGAAAGTTAGGATGATTAAGCAGAGCCGGCAACCTGGAGAGATCACCGGATGCTACATCCACAGCGGTGTAAGTCAGATCAACACCGCCATACGTAGCGGCGGTGTTATGCATCAACGGCGACAGGCTGTGCGAAACCGGGTGTCCAATGAGAACCAAAAAAGGCCGGTCGACAAAATCTGTAAGCAGAAAATTATTGAGCTCCACGGATGATAGAGATTATCCACAAACCATCTGCACTGAAAATACAGGTAACAAAAAAGGGGCATTAGCCCCTTTTTTGTCGAAAATCTGTGGATGTTAAGCCAATTAAACTGTTACTTCTTTAGTTTCTGCGTCTGCACGCTCTTTTTTAGCAAGTTCGAGAAAACCATCGTTTTCGGCCATGTTTCTGAAACGTTCCAGATCTTGCTTTAAACGTTCATTAACACCTCCTATGAAAACACCAAGTGCCTCATCGGGATCACCAAAAAACGTGCGATAGTCGAGGCTGAAGTCAACGCGCGTGCGAGTGCCGTTGTCTAGTGGTGTAAAACGAATGGTACCCGTTTGGTTTAAATTCCCATTAATTGTGATCCAGGCAAAACGGGTGTTGCGAAGATCATCAATAATGTTGGTTGTCCAACGATACTCTTCATCACCGATTTCGGTTAAATATTCAAATGATTGAGAGTTTATTTTGTTGACCTCACCAATATTATCCATGAAATGGGGAAAATTGGTAGGTGAGCTTAATAATTCGTACACTTTTGAAAGTGGCAGATTAATTTCGATTCTTTCGTGCGCCATAATCGATATGTGTTCTTCGTGGTGTTGAAAGGTTAGGATTCGTGATACGATGATGTGTCGTTCACTTCGATTGAGAAGCGATAGTGTAATACATCCACAATAGACTAAATATACGAATTTTTGCTCTCAGCAACAATTTAATTCGTTGCCTTTTGATAGCGCTACCAGAAAAAAGTGTAACATTTATCATTTTTTTACAGGCAGCTTCATTTTTTTCTTGTGGCTTATCTGTCATTCAGCAATCTTTCCGTTACCAGCGACCAAATCTTTTGCTCAACATCGTCCTCGTTGCCACTCGCATCAATCTTCACAAAACGGCCTTCTTCATCCGACAGTTTTTCGAATCCCAGTATTACCTGTTTGTAAAAAGAGGTGCCTGACTTCTCCATTCTGTCACTATCTATAAAACCACGCCTCTGCCTCGCCTGATGCAATGAAATATGCAGATATAGAGTGAGGTCCGGTTCCAAACCATGCGCTGCTACTTTGTTCAACTGATGAATTTCTGAAATCGACAGACTTTTTCTCCCATACCCCTGATAGGCAATCGTCGAATCATAAAACCGGTCGAGCAAAACAACGTGACCTTCTTCAAGATCAGGTTTCACTTTTTCTGCAATAAGCTGCGATCGGGCTGCCGAGAACAGCAACAATTCGGTTACCGGATCCATTGATATGTCTGGATTGAGCAACAAAGATCTGATATTTTCGGATACCCCCGTCCCTCCCGGCTCCCTGTAGATATGCACAACATAACCGGCTTTTTCCAGCCGTTCCTTCAACCGCATTAGTTGCGTCGACTTCCCCGAACCGTCGATACCTTCAAATGTTATCAGCATGAATCACAGATCTGCATCAAAATCCTTCAGACGTACCGACTCTTTGGGCACGACAATAGCCATCGCCAGATAGAGGATGATTGGGAAGCCATATCCAAGCAATGTGGCAATAACAAACATCAGTCGCACGAACGTGGCACTCACGCCAAAATAGTTCGCTATACCGCCACATACGCCAAACATTTTTTTATCTGTACGTGACCGTGTCAATTTCTTGTGCTGACGCAAAGCGTACGGCTCGGCCTCCACCCTTGTCGCGGTACGAAACCCGGAGTTTCTTCGCGTTGACTGTGCGGAGGCTGTTGCACCCTGCGTACCAATATTACTATAGATCTGACGCTTGCGGCGTTTCATTTCCCGCTTCCTGATTTTTTTTTGCTTGCGTTCCCTGGTAAAAAAGCCAAACCCAATCACCACCACCAGGATACCGCCAATTACCGGCAGGGCCCCCATCAAACTATCAAGATTCAGACCCGGAACTAATCCAATACCGGATAAAACCCCCTGCAGTATAAAACTCAGGGTCAGGAATATAAATCCGAGCCCTAATATTGTCTGCATATTCCAGAGGTTCTCCCTTTTCCGTTCGGAGGCAGGTTGTTCCTCCATAAAATGGTCGAGGGCAACCTGTAAATCATCCTCCGAATAGGTAAAATAGTCTTCCAACCTGGAGCGACCGGGGGATTGTTGTGTCTTTTCAGCCATAATCAGCCCATCTCAAATTAATGACCACAAGACGCGCAACGATCGCAGATACTTTATACGAAATCATTGTGAGCCTTGCAGATTCGACAGTATACTTTTTTCGGGTTACTACATCAGGGTTTTTATATAATAAATATACACAACCCATCATTCATATACGGTATCAGAGGCCAACTGTTACAGGTACACGCTGATTCGCTTCAACGGCTCTATTTTTTCAGCGCTATAACTCTCTTATCCGTTACTATATAATCAAGCACAACATCGTGCTCTTCCGCTGGCACCTGCTTCACCAGACAACATTCAAAAAGAAGCCCCACTTTAGGACAACGGACCTGTTTAAGGAAACGATCGTAGTATCCTCTTCCGTACCCCAACCTGTTCCCTTGTGTATCACCACCCAGCATAGGAACCAGTACGATATCCAGATCAGTCGGTAAAACCGAGTTATCATGTGGCTCCGGTGGTTCCGGAACCTTCCACTTATTGACAACAAGATTGTCCAGACGTTCGAGCTGCACATGACGCAATGAATGGTCATCAAACTGAGTGATGGGGACAATCACGGTGCGACCATTTTCCAACAACTCTGTTGCGATGGGCATGGTATCCACTTCATTCTGTCTGGCGATGGGCAGATACACGTGTACCCGCCTTGCCTGCCTGAAATCATCCAGCCGGTTAATATTCTGATGAATGGATTCGCTAAACTCTTTGACCTGGTCTGGAGACAGGCTATCACGAACTTCATGCAAGCGCCTGCGAAGTTCTTTTTTCTCCGATTTCTGCTCCCGTGGATTTCTTTCCGTTTTCAAAGGAATATGAGCTTGTGAGAATCCAGTTTATCATTATCCAACATTTCCAGCATTGTATCCCAAAGATCCATTCCATATTTATTCATGAAATAGATGAATGCAATTTTTCTCTCCTGCCACTCCCGATCCGGGAAGAGATGTTGCTGAATGCGGTGAATCCGTTTGATTTGAATGTCCTGATCTGATTTGACAGCCTTGGTTACCTTTCCTTTCAATTTACCCATCTCTTTGAAAAAAACAGCGGAACTGCTGTCGACGGCCCCCGAAAGTGTCGGATCGATTTCTGATATCTCAGACTTCAGCTCGTCCTTCAACCCGGCAAACCGTTTATTCCATTTATTGAATAGTTCATCGACATCCGGTGCATTCGACTGCTTAAGATATTCTTTTTCAAGGTCCTCGATGCGTCCGGGAAACTCCATCCACTTCAAAGGTACCTGATCAAGTGCACGCGCAATGGTCGGCTCGACAAGTGTGCTGCTTAATCGTGGTATGATAAACGGCTCAGGCCGCTCGAAGATAGCATACAGAGACTTCATCTGGCCGAAATAGGCCAACTCGCCCGGCCCCGCGACATACGCAATATTAGGAAGCAGAAAATCCTGCATCAATGGACGTAAAAAAACATTTGGTGACAGCCGTTCAGGATTTTTACGGGCCAGATCTATTAATGCTTCCGTTGTCCAGCTTTTCTCACTCTCTATCTCCCAGATCCCATTGGTCCTGTGAATTCGATGTCGCACATTATGTTCATCCACATAAAAAAGAAGGGAGGCCTCCACACCGGCCTGACGGTCCTGGTGTGTTTCAAAAATTTCAGACTGCTTTTCGAGCGAATCCCGGATATTGTCGGAATCCTGTATGGCCTTCACAATGACCGGCTGAACGAATTGCTTGATACCCGAATCATTACTGCCTGCCAGGATGAGACCATGTTTGGAAAATAAACCGGCCATAAGTTTACCGAATGCATTTCCCCAGTCGTTTCCGTCTTTAAAGCTATTATCAAGCAGGGCCCACAGTTCACCGGAAAAATCGGTTTGAGGCAGCTTTTCTTTTACTCGCGCAGAGAACCCGGCAAAAGATCCGTCAAGACGCAGATCGGCAACCCGGGTGTATCCCGTTCCGGGTAATTCCACGGTCAGGGCATCAGGTTTTGGATTGCCGGGGAGGTTCAGGACCGACATCTCCTGAAAATCATGGTCTTCATCGCCTATCCAAAAAACGGGAACGACCGTTTTTCCTGTCAATCTGCTGATGCGTCTGGCCGATAAGATGGCACCCATAGTTTTATTGACAACCAACAACGGTCCGCCATAGACCATCGGCTGCTGGCCTGTTACCACCACCAGGGTATCGTCTTCTTTGAGCAGATCCAGATTTTTTTTTGCCGACTCGTGCAGGTCAAACGGCTCATTAAATGACTTCAGCAGTTCAACAAGCCTTTGTCGATCACCGCGGTAGGTGTACCTGTCGACGTAATCACGGATCTGACCATCAGAGAATGGATTACCGGAATAACAGTCTGCCAGATGTTCAAAAGAATTAATATAATCAGCCACCAACGACGAGTACGGAAGGTCGGCGTACTGAAACGACTGAAACTTCAATGTTTATCCCTTTAATTTGTTTATTTCGTCGCGGATTTTTGCAGCACGCTCGTAATCTTCATTCTGAACAGCCGTCTCCAGATGTTTTTTAAGAACCTCCAGACGGTTTGAATCGTCCAGGTCTTTAAGGTCTTTAGGCTCCGGGATATCTTCGGTTTTGGGTTCGGGTTCAGCAAATTC
>DATFNI010000276.1:0-12514 GCA_035266485.1 Balneolales bacterium | reverse complement strand
CTACTTCAACCCTGCGTCGTTCTCCGCCCGATAGATTAAATCCTTTATTCTTTACAAATCTTTGAAGGTTGAATTCTTCGATAAGCTGATCAGTACGTTGGCGGATCTCTTTTCTGTTTAGGCCTTTGAATTGCAGTATGGATTCCAGGTTTTCACGAACAGTCAGATTTCGGAAGATACTTGCCTCCTGCGATAAATAGCCGATGCCCATCCGTGCCCTTTTGTACATAGGCAGGTTAGTGATATTATTATCATTGTAGAAGATGGCACCCTTATTAGGCTGGATTAGCCCAACAAACATATAGAACGTAGTTGTCTTTCCTGCCCCATTTGGACCCAACAGGCCAACAATCTCACCCTGCCTGACACGCAGGCTTACCTCGGAAACAACGACGCGTCTCCTGTAACGTTTAATCAGGTTTTGACAGTGAAGCAGATCGGGTTCGCTGTCAGGAATGTGTGGGGAGTTGGTACTCATTAAGATGTTGGACCATATTTGTCAATAGTTCAATACCATTGTTGATGTCGCTCACAGAAACCGTCTCGACGGTGCTATGCATGTAACGCAGGGGTATACTGAGCCCGGTTACATGGGCTCCCTGGCCTGTCAGATACTGAATGGCAGAGGTATCGGTTCCGCCAGCCGTGAGCAACTCCCTCTGATACATCACCTTGTTTTTCTGTGCCACCTGTTCTGCAAAAGAAACTAATCCTGGTGTGCAGATTGCACTGCCGTCCATAATCTTAATACCAATACCTTCGCCAATTTTTGTGCATTGATCACGGGTCTCGACACCGGGTATATCGTTGGAGAGGGTGACATCAAGGGTAATGCCGATATCAGGTTGTAATTTATTTGTAGCTACACGGGCACCTCTAATGCCTACTTCCTCCTGAACAGTGAAGACAGCGTAGAAATCGCAGTTAACATCCGTAAGATTTCGTATGGCCTCGACCAGCATATAGACGGAAACGCGGTTATCAAGAGACTTACCTGTCACGTAATCACCCATTCTCTTAAGGGTTCTTTCACGTGTTATAGGTGATCCAACAGGGACCAACTCTATGACCTTTTCAACCGGCAAGCCCACATCGATAAAAAACAGTTCTGTCTTCGGTGCTTTTTTCCTTTCCTCAGGCGACTGGGCATGAATCGGTTTGGTTCCAATGACGCCAATAAGATCCTGCTTCCCATGTACGACGACACGCTGGGTAGAAAGTGTTGTCGGATCAAACCCTCCCAGTGTATGGAACCGGATAAATCCCTGATCGTCAATGAACTTGGCAATAAGGGATATTTCATCCATGTGTGCTGCCGCCATGACACGGGGCCCCTTTCCTTTACGGTGTACGATCAAATTTCCAATGCCATCGACATAAAACTCATCGCAGTGATCTTTGATTTGATCGATGATAAGAGAACGTATCTTTTCTTCGAAACCCGGCGCCCCCGGCGTTTCGGAGATTAAAGCAAGTAAGTCAAAATTCATACAGTTTATGCGGTTTGAAGTGCGGAGAGAAGGGATTCAAATATAAACCGGCCATCGGTGGACCCGGAGAAGGGTTCCACAACCCGTTCAGGATGGGGCATCATGCCAAGCACATTTTTCCCTTTGTTGCAGATTCCTGCAATATTATTCATTGAGCCGTTGGGATTAGATTTGTCGGTAATCGAGCCGTCGGGCTCGCAGTAGCGGAATATAATCTGCTGATTATCCTCGAGTCGTTTTAATGTGTCAGGATCGGTAAAATAATTTCCCTCTCCATGAGCAATTGGTACCTTGATGACTTGTCCTTTTTTAAGTTGATTGGTAAAAAGGGTTTCGTTGTTCTCGGCACGCAACCAAATATGTTTGCATACAAAACGTAACTCACGATTACGAAGCATCGCCCCTTCCAGTAATCCCGATTCGAGCAATATTTGAAAGCCATTGCAAATACCCATTACAATACCGCCTTTGTTTGCAAAATCGACGATAGCATTCAAAACAGGAGAAAACCTCGCAATAGCGCCCGATCGTAAATAGTCTCCATATGAGAAACCACCGGGAATGATGATGATATCAGAACCTTGCAGGTCCGTTTCTTTATGCCATATGAACCGGGTCTCCGCATTCATCACATGCGCAGCAGCGTGATAAGCATCATGATCACAATTTGAACCCGGGAAAACAATAACACCAAACTTTGTTGCCACGATTATCCTTTTATTTCGGTAATAAGTTGGATTTCCTGTAAAATAGCGTTTCGCTTGAAACACTCTTCAAACGGCCCTTTATAAACGACTGCTTTACCCTCAGTATGGACAGTTACGGTAATCTTCTCTGCCTCTTCGATACTACAGCTTAATGCCTTTTGCAACTGATGGATCACTTCCTCGAACGTATGAATATCGTCGTTATAGAGAATAAGTCGCCAGGGTGTGTCGATTTCTTCTTCGACAATTACCTCTGGACTCGTTTTTGTCCGTGGATCTTCCGTTGCTGTCGCAATCGTTCGAACCATAATCAAGCCGTTTGTAATTCTGTAACTTCGATATCGTAATCTTCCATTACGGGATTAGCGAGCAATTTATCTGCAGCCTGGTTTGCCATTTCCATGGCTTGCTCGCGATCATCTGTCTGGATCATCAGTTCGATATGTTTCCCAATCCGAACCTGCGAGATGTTCTTGAGCCCCAGATTTTGGAGGGCGTGATGTGCTGCCTTTCCCTGCGGATCGAGGATGGACGGACGGAGTGTTACGGTCAACTTGGCTTTGTACATGCGTGTTGTATGTTTATTTAAATTGTCAATGGCCAAATTTAATGGATTTTCTGGTCAGCTACTACCTTATTGATTTGCTGAATCATAAGGTCGGTGATCTCTTCTTCGCTGAGTTCATCAAGATCAATCCATATAACGTTTTGCCAGCGCTTGAACCATGTCAGCTGACGTTTGGCATAACGACGGGTATTGCGCTTTATTAGCCTTATCGCTTCCTGCAAATCATATTTACCATACAGGTAGTTGTATAGTTCGGTATATCCAACCGTTTTGAGGGCTGATCCACGGAAGTCATATCCTTTTCGCAAGAGATACTTTACTTCATCAACCAATCCCTGTTCAATCATCTGATCCACGCGTTGCTCGATACGTTTATACAGGTGTTCCCTCGGACGGTTTAAAACGAATACCAGTGTATCTTCGTTTGGTTCCGGATGTTCATCCTGTTCATGGAAGGAACTGAAGGGCTTGCCTGTTTTACGATAGACTGCCAGCGCACGTAAGATTCGCTGCGTGTTTTGGCCATCCATCTTACCCGCATAAAAAGGATCGACCTTCTCAAGCTGATGGTATAAGTGGTCAATTCCCTTATCGTTTAATTCTTCCTGCAATTTCAGGAGAATGCCGGTATCAGATTCAGGGACATCATCCAAGGGTCTGATCAATCCTTCAAGGTAGAGGGTGCTTCCGCCGACAAATAACAAAAAGGGATAATCGGACCCCAATTCTTTTTCCCATTTCTCAACTCTCCCGAGAAAAAGCTGCACGTTATCGTCGACGTCGGGTTCCAGGATAGAAATATTGTAATGCGTGATTCCCGCCCGTTCATCCCGGGTGATTTTTCCAGTGCCGATGTCCATATATTTATAACATTGCCGGGCGTCGGCAGAAACCACGGGCACATCCCAGTATTGTGCAATCCTGAGTGAGAGTTCGGTTTTCCCGACGGCGGTGGGACCCGCTATAATTACACGTTTAGGCAATGTGGTTTTTACTGAAAAAGTACTAAATATGATACGGTAATGATACCGTGAGGGATATTCGGTGAGTGAAACCAAGGTCACTGGCTGCCCCACTGAAATTAGTGAAACAGTAATCAATCGAGACATGACCGATGTGGATACCGGCTCCTAATGTCGGAGAAGTATAGATGTGTGCTGACCGATCAGTGGTAAAATCAGTAAATCCAAATCGGATAGAAGCGATGTCCCTGAAGGATACTTCTCCACCTACATGTGGTTCGATGCTCATCCTTCCCAGGTTGATGTAGTATGTCCTTCGGTTGTCAAAGCGTAAATCGACATCTGCAGTAGCAAGGAACTGAAAATTCCTGATCACTTTAAAAGTATGACTGAGGCCTGTTTTAAGAGTTGGATATACGATCTCATTTTGGCCTGTTGGCATGATGTTGCCCAATTCCGGGAGATTTTTGAGGGAAGACTTATTGACCTCCCAAAATTTTATTAGTGATGGGATATTCATGAGATTGACACCCCATCGGAAATACTTATTCTCATACAACAATCCGGCATCAAGGCTGTAACCCCATGCCTTTGCAAACGGTCCTATTTTACTGTGCAAAACTTTTGCGCTTACCCCCCATGAAAGTCCATGATTCACTTTGTTTGCCAGTGACAAGACAAAAGCGTAGTCATTGTCTCCAAAAGTAGGAAACGGTGTATTTGGATCGGGCAGGTTGTTGGGATTGTCCGGATTGAGCGCACTGAGTGTATTTTTGATGCCATCAACTCCTTGTCTGTAAAAGCTGAATGCCAGTGTTCCTTTTGAATGCTGCAACGGAAGGGCTACGGCGCCATAATCGTAGCCAACGATGCCGCTGAATCGCTCTGAATGCATAAAAACAATCTGCAATTTGTCGACGTGAGCAAGACCAGCCGGGTTCCAGTATCCCGATGTTACATCGCCGGGCATCGAAACATAGCTGCTTCCCATACCCAATGCACGTGCCCCGCCCCCTACGGAAAGGAAGTCGTCACCATATTTTCCGTATTTAAAACTCTGCGCCATTGAGAGAGTTGATGTCACCATGACCAGCAGAAATGTGCAAAGCAGAGGTTTTTTCACAAAGAAAAGCCGGAGTTTATTGAGAAAAGGGAAATTGAATGGTAAAATCGAGAAAGCGACTGAAAATATCCATATAAATGCGCTGTATTATCATAAAAGATTCGTTTTCGAATAAAATATAACCGAATGTGCAATCACGAATACGGAGGGCGTTCACCTTTAACAAAAAGAATCGCGATAACTTTACACAGTTTTATATATTGATTGAGGCTAAGTTGTTCTTTTTTCTATAGTGTTAATCCTGATGAAAATGCAATGACGTTATGGATCGCAATAAATCAAACAATTAATTGTGTTGTTTGGACTGGTACTATTTCGTAGTATAATGTACCTTTTTGGCCCTTAAAAAATCGCGCGAATTTATTGCGATTCTGATATTTTATGGTAAATAGTATTACAAAAACCGATCATCACGATGAAATTTAGTATCTCAAGCTCGGATCTTGTCAAAGGGTTATCCTCCGTTAACGGAGCTGTTCCTACAAAGGCGACCCTTCCAATCCTTGAAATGGTGTTATTTGAGGCAGAGGGTCAATCATTAAAGCTGACTGCTACCGATCTGGACACGTCCATCGTCGAGCAATTGGAAGCCGATGTAGAGGAGTCCGGTTCTGTAGCCATTCCGGCTAAACGACTGCTGGAAACATTACGTCAGCTTCCCGATATCCCGGTTTTTTTCACAATCAATGAACAATACCAGATTGAGTTCAAAACCGATCGGGGCAAGTATAAATTGGCTGGAGTAAAGGGGGAAGAATTCCCTGCAGTGCCTGCTCTTGAAGACAGTGTCGAGCTGGAGATACCCGCTGATGTTCTTAAGGAGGCGATTCAGAATACGACATTTGCCGTATCGACAGACGATCTCCGGCCGGCTATGATGGGGGTGTATTTCCAGGTAAATTCGCACGAAAGCCGTATCGTTTCAACCGATGGCCATCGGTTGGTTCGTCTCGTTGATCATGATATGACCTCGGAGAAGGAACTTAAGTTTATCGTGCCAGAGAAAGCCCTGACCCAGGTCCATAAAACATTTGACGGCGGGAAGACATCAGTGACGGTCAGCGAGGATCATGTGAGATTTAAAAATGATGATACCATCATCGTATCACGACTGATTGACGCTCAATATCCTAACTACGAGTCGGTAATACCCCGTGAAAATGATCGTCTGTTGCGTATAAATAAAGACGAGATGCTGGCTACCGTCCGTCGTGTCTCTATCTTCTCCAGCACAACCACCAAACAGATTCGCCTGGAATTATCGAAAGATAAGGTAGAGATCTGCGCAGAGGATATTGATATGAGCAGTGAAGCCAAGGAGAGCGTAAAATGTGAGTACGACAATGAAGAGATGGTTATCGGTTTCAACGCCAAGTACCTGGCAGATGTATTAACCCATATCGAGGATGATGAGGTGGAATTTGCTTTCTCTACGCCTAACAGAGCAGGGATTGTACGGCCGTTAGTTCGCGAGGATAACCGAGAAATGTTGATGCTGGTGATGCCGGTGATGCTCAATACTTATGCATAAGAATGGCTGATGGCCCTAAAACTATTACTCTAACCACTGATTTCGGCAACTCAGATCAATACGTCAGTGCCATGAAAGCCGTTATTATCGGGATAAATCCTGATGTCCGGCTGATCGATGTGTCTCATGAGATTCCCCCCCAGGATGTCATGGCAGCTGCCTGGGTTTTGAAGAATTCAGCATTTCTGTATCCGGCCGATACTGTCCACCTCGTTGTGGTAGATCCTGGAGTTGGTACCGGACGAAAACCTGTGGCTGTGCAAATTGGCGGGCATTTCTTTGTGGGACCGGATAACGGACTATTTTCGCTGGTGGGTGATCGCAGACCGTATAATGCATACGAACTCAATAAGCCCGAATACTGGAGAACCCAACAATCCAATACGTTTCACGGAAGAGATATCTTTGCACCGGTTGCAGCACATCTGAGTAAGGGTGTTCCCATCAGTAAAGTAGGATCCCCGTTGCAGGAACTGGTGACCTACCACTGGGCCTTGCCGATAGCCGATGAGGAAGGTATCCAGGGATGGGTAGTGCATATCGATCATTACGGAAATCTGATCACTAATATATCCGAAGAGCTGATGCACAAAGTTGCTGCAGGACAAAAATTGAAGATCTATGCCGGCAGCACGATCATCAAGGAGATGTCCGATACTTTTGGGAGCGTCGCCGAGGGAGAGGCATCAGCCGTAATTGGCAGTTCGGGAATGCTGGAAGTGATCGTCAATAAAGGAAACGCCGCAAAGCTGTTGAGTGTCGAAAAAGGCGCACCGGTTACCGTTTTGGTACAGAAGTAAATACATTATCCTTCCCGTTTTCTGTCAGTTCATATACGTTGCATATTCCGGATTGATCAAATTAAGAGAGAGCAACGCAACCGCACCCCGATCCGAACGTATTGATAGATATAACCGGTTGTTATATCAACCAGACAGTGTTTTAAATACAGATGCAAAAATGAGTAACCCTAGCGAATCGCCACTCACCCTTCGTTCTCTTAAGCACGATGGTGCAAAAATTGTGGTGCCGGCAAATACGGCCGATCTGTCCCAATCGTTTAATGGTTCTGTTTGTTCAAACAAAGGCGATGAGTACACAATCTCTGAAAACATCATCGATCTTTTGGGTAAGGATGAATATGAGGCCAAATCTCTGGCTGAATATTCGAATAAATGGGATGCGACGGCTGCCTTGTACGAAGAGGTATGGCGTAAGAATGCTGTCAGTTTCCTGTCTGGCAAAAAATTTCCGTGGGAAAAGGAACGAATGCTGATGGAGCAGTGTCTTCGACCCAGGGACGATGAGATATACCTGGATATCGGCTGCTCGACGGCGCTTTATTCAAGACTATTGCTAAAGCAGGCACCTAAAGCCAGGGTTGTAGCGATGGACTATTCGCTTCCGATGCTGAAAAAAGCAAGAGAAAAGTGCAAGGAAGAGGGTGCCCACATTTTCTTGCTGAGAGGGGATGCCCATGAAATGCCATTCTTCCGTGGTGCATTGGATGGCGCTGTTTGCGGAGGAACCTTAAATGAATTGCGTGACCCGCTTAAAGTACTGTTTGAGACGCGCCGGATTCTCAAAGACAATGCACGCTTTTTCATAATGTACTTGCTGAAATCCGACGCCTGGTACCTCCGTCTGGCTCAGTCGGCAGTTAAAACAGGCGGATTAAACTTTTGGTCCATCGACGAGAGTAAAGACTTGTTCAAGAGAAGCGGATTCAAAATCAATAACATCGAACGTGAGGGGCTTGTCTGCTTCGCCTGCCTGACCGCAGCCTGATTTATATGCCGGTTCTGGCATCCTCGCCAGAACCCTGTAGTGGCTTTCGTGTTCAGGCGAGGACTTTGCCCGGTGAAGGGGGGCTATATCCCCCGAAGGAAGACGCCGGGATACCTTTAGAAATTACATCCGGTCAGGGGCATTGATCCCCAAAACTTCCAACCCATTGCGCAAAACAGCCGCTGTGGCATCGGCAAGAGTCTTCCTGGCATAAGCCAAGTCTTCGGGTTCGCCAAGAATGTGGCAATGATGATAAAACTGAGTGAAGTCAGAAGCGAGTCCGTTCAGGTATGTGATCATATGGTGGGGCTCACGTCGCTGAGCACAGAGCTGAACTATTTCCGGGAGCCGAAGCAAGGTTTTTATGAGTGCGATTTCGGTGTCATGTGTAAGGAGATTGAGGTCAGGCTCACCGGTGAATGCAAACTCGTCCCCGACCTTTCTCATGATGCTCTGAATCCTGGCATGTGCGTACTGAAGATAGAATACGGGATTTTTCTCACCAGCTTCTCGTGCCTGGCCGATGTCGAACTCGAGATGCGTCCCCGGCGAGCGCATCAGGAAGAAGAAACGTGTCACGTCACTCCCGACCATATCCATCAGTTCATCCAGTGTGACGAAATTGGCCTTGCGCGTACTCATCTTGAAGGGCCTGCCATCCTTGACGAGTGTCACAAACTGGTATACGAGCACTTCGATCTTGTCTGTATCGAAGCCGAGAGCATTGACGGCGGAGACAACATCCGGGTAGGTCGCGATGTGATCGGCACCAAACACATCAATACACAAATCATAGCCCCGCTGGATTTTATTGCGGTGATAAGCGATGTCAGGTAACCGATAGGTCGGCTCGCCGGTACTTTTGATCAGAACCGTGTCTTTATCCTTGCCAAATTCAGTGGTTTTAAACCAGGTAGCATCTTCTTTTTCATAAACCAGCCCCTTGTCCCGCAGTTTTTGCACAACATCGTCGATAGCGCCGTTGACATAGAGGTCGTGTTCGTTAAAAAAATTATTCATCCGGATATTCATGCGCTCAAGGGTTTGCTGGATGTCCCTGAAGATGAGCTCCTGGGCATATTCTTTGAACGTATCCAGATCTTCGGCGTCTTTCAGGCTGTCGCCCTTTTCGTCTACGATTGTCCGGGCAATATCACGGATGTATTCTCCCTGATAACCATCTTCGGGAAATTCAAAATCGGAAACGCCAACCAACTCCAGGTAACGAGCTTGCACGCTCTGTGCGAGAACGCGCATCTGCCTGCCTGCATCGTTGAAGTAATATTCGCGTTCGACGTCGGCACCGGTCCATTCGAACAGGCGGGCAACAGTGTCACCCAGAACGGCATTTCTGCCATGACCAACCGTCAATGGTCCGGTCGGATTTGCACTTACAAATTCCACAAGAACATTTTTACCCTTGTTAATATCGGAACGGCCAAACGTTGATTCCTTACTTGAAATCGATTGGAGCTGATCGTACAGCCACTGCTCCGCAAAACGGAAGTTGATGAAACCCGGCCCGGCAATTTCAATGGATTTAATCTTTTTGGGATCGTACTCAATATTGTCAATGATTTCCTGGGCAATCGCACGTGGGTTTTTGCGAAGAACTTTCGTCAGAGTCATAGCCACATTGGTGGACAGGTCGCCATGCTCAGGTATTCGGGGTTGTTCGATAATGATTTCTGGTTCTTCCTCCAGTGTGCCGAACTGTCCAAGACTTTTTTTGATAATTGATTCCAGGTATGATTTCATGATCCCTTAAAAAATTCCAGAAAAAATAATTATACGTATTTATGGCAACGAGTAAATCGAGCGGATAATGTTAAGAAGGTTTCAGAGAAGATGAAAATGGATATTTTCAGGAGTCAGGAGTCAGGAGTCAGGAGTCAGGAGTCAGGAGTCAGGAGTCAGGAGGAAAATCCGTTGGCCTGCTGATTCCTGACTCCTTAAATGATATTATCTCATTTTTCCGTCGGTTCGGAGGCTGGTGAAGGTGTGGCCTGCAATAATTACGTGATCTTCGACCTGTATCCCCAACAACTTACCCGATTCAACAAGGCGATTGGTTAACTGCAGGTCAGCCCTGGATGGTTTGGTATTGCCTGACGGATGATTATGAAGAACAATTACCGAATGGGCATCGTTGAGGATAGCCTGTCTCATTACTTCGGCCGGATCAACAATTGTGGCCGTGATCCCTCCAACACTGATTTTTTTGTACCCCATTAATACTTTGGCTGCATTGAGAAACGCCACGACAAACACTTCTTTCCTGAAATCCCGCATTAGCGGACCAAAGTAGTTATTGACATCTTCAGGACACTTGAGGATTATATTTTCGCCCAATTGCGCGACTTGCATACGGCGAGCCAGCTCAAAGACCGCCTCCAGCGTCACAGCCTTTACTTTGGCGATACCGGGAATAACGCGGAGTTCCTGCCAGTTTTTTCTGCATAAATTCTTGATCCCGCCGAAATGATCGATTAGCACTCTGGCAGTATCAATCACATTCATTTTACCGCTGCCGGTACGCAGAAGGATTGCAATCAGCTCTGCATCAGACAGGCTTTCACTGCCGTAGCGCACCATCTTCTCCCGTGGCTGTTCATCCGGTGGCATGTCCTTAACGCTTCTTTTATTCAGATACGACTGTTCATCAAAAACCTGTGGTTCGCTCAAAATATCTCTCCGTTGGTTATCCCTTTTCTAATAAGAACAGGAAAGGGAGAAAACCTTACAGAGAAAGTCAGGATATCAGGAAATAGGGAAATAAATTGGGGATTTCGCAAAAGCCCACCTTTTTCCCCTTTTACTTAAACCTCTTAGGTGCCGCCCATGAGAGGCTCATCGAAGGAACGAATACTGGCATTGGGCAGGCCGCTGGGGTATAACTTCTTGATGTGTTCAATGGCCTCAATCACCATGTCCAGGTGTATCTTCTTCGAATGATCATAAAAGGACTGAGCCGGTCCGCTGAGTTTTGGCTTGCCATGAAGCGGCTTGTCACTTACACAAAGGAGGGTGGCGTGCGGAATCCGGTAACGGAAGCCATTTGTTGCCACTGTCGCCGATTCCATATCGATGGCAATGCTGCGACTGACATGAATCTCTTGTACCGTTTTTTTCTTGGTAAATTCCCAGTCGCGATTGGCTGTCGTGTAGACTGTTCCAAGCCGATAATTCAGATCGTATTTATCGAGTACATTCTGAAGCTGGAGATTGAGCAGGAAATTGGGCGTTATCGGGACGTTCACGGGTACCGCATCATCCAGAACGCTATCTGCACGCATATATCCGGTAGCCAGGACAAAATCACCTATCTCCTGATGGTTGCGTAGCCCTCCACAGTGTCCCACCATGATCATGGCATCCGGGCGTAAAACCGATACATGATCCGTGATTGTTTTTGCATTTGATGGTCCGACACCGATATTGATAAGCGTGATTCCTTCATTATTTGGCAGTTTATAGTGATAAGCTGGCATTTGTACCCCACCACGTTCAGGCCGAACGGCATCCGGAAACTTTTTCAGAAACACTTCCACATGCATCGCATAGTTTGAAAACATGATGTATCGCTGAAAATCGTCGGATTTCGTCCCGGTATAATGTTCCAGCCGATCCAAAGACAGTTCGATTCGCTCTGCCTTGAATATGAAGAGTTTTTTTTGCGTGAAATCCCATTCGTCTTCATCAAGTGTATCCAGAAGTGTCGGGTCATTCAGGGATTGCCGGGGCCGGGAGGATAAAATTTTGAAGTCAGCCCCTTTTTCTGCTAATTTTCTCAGTTCCCGGGACAGATACCAGCGGAATGCTTTGGGACGGGCAAACTCTCCGGTAATGATCGGATTATGCTTCGACCATGAGCGTTTTACAATAAGCTTTGGATAGAAACCCGATTCGTAGATTTCTTCAATCCGGTCGCATGCTTCAGTCACAAGGCCGTCAAGACCTTGCTTCGATAAATTGGAGTCAGGATCGGTTAGTTTATCTTTTTCAAAAACAAAAGGTTCGATCATAAACTGGAAAAATAGTAAAAAATGACTTCTGAAAAGAATCAAAATGATACGGAAATTAAGAAATGGGTCATTGAATCCGAAACCGATCTGTTAGATACGCCTATTTTTAGAATCCAAAAACGGCACTGCCGGCCGCCTGACGATGGTGGCGACAGCGATTTCTATATCATCGATACATCCGATTGGGTAAATGTAATCGCCAGAACGAGCGATGATCATTTGATTCTGGTCCGGCAATATCGATTTGGCATTGATGAAGTGAGCCTGGAGATCCCCGGTGGGGTCGTTGATTCTGATGATGAGGATCCTCTGGCAACGGC
>DATFNI010000275.1:0-5806 GCA_035266485.1 Balneolales bacterium | reverse complement strand
AGGGTTGCCGAACATCCCAACATAGCCAGTGTCATCATTGACAACAGAAAATCAGGTTACGAGGTGACGAAGCATCTGATTGAACAGGGTTGTACCGACATCATTCATATCACGGCTAATCTCTTGCGTAATGTTTATCACGACCGGATGAGCGGGTACAGGCAGGCACTCGAAGACCGGAATATACCTTTTCGCGATAATCGGGTTATTGTCACTGACCTGAGTGAAGAAGCCGGTGTGGAAACAGCAAAAAAGATCCTGGCCATGAAGAAGCTTCCGGATGGAATTTTTGCGGCTAATGATGCCTGTGCTGTCAATTGTTTAATCACACTTAAGCAAGCCGGGGTGAATATTCCAAAAGATATTGCCATTGCCGGTTTCAACAACTCGCCCATTTCACAGGTTGTGGAGCCACAGCTTACAACCGTAGATTACCCTGCCCGTGAGATGGGTGAAGTGGCCATGAACAATCTAATCAATCATCTAAAGGGAACTTCAAGCATCAGTGCTACCAATACAATCATCCTGCGGTCTGATCTGATTGTGAGAGGATCATCGCTGCGAAAAGCTACCGTGCATAAATGACCCAGGGATGCCCTTCCGGTACGGTAATTCGTTGATACTAATTGACGTCAGCTCGGAATTAATACCTGCTCACCTACCGCCATTTCCCACAGAATCGTGAATTCTACCTGATGCCAAACACTCGTACCGCACTGAGATTCGGGAATGACGGGCAAAGGGGGAGTGAGGTATTGATGGAATCCTTTTGTCATCGTTTTTATCCCTATTCATCATTTTTTATATCAAACGGACGTTAGTTTATGTAGTTGTTGTGCCATTTACGGAGAGTCATTTAATAAAATTCTGAACAGCTATTTTTTTTGACGTTGGAGGCCAGAAGATCCCCTTATTCCCCCTTCATGCCCGGGATAACCCTTGCAGAAGGAGGAAAGGGGTGTGTGGGTAGCATCACAAAACAAAAACATGAGTAAGATTAACCCTTGGACAATGGTAGAGTGCACATTAATTTTGAAAATTTCAATCGATTGCATAATTATTTTTTCATCTATCTTCTTTATTTAATATTTCCAATATGAAATCGATTGTATTAATTATCTGATAAAGTGTACACCAACATGTAAAACAGCTTGCATCAAATAGGGTTTTGGAAATTCATGCGAGGCCGGATAGTAATCTTAAGGAGGCTTTGCGAAACCAACCTCATAAGCCTCTCCTGTAAATCAGGAGAGGTTTGGTGAGGTAAAAATAAAGGTTTTGCAAAGCCTCCCTTAAATCAATTTCAACATCAACAATTACCACATTAAATCAGGAACAATACACGATGAAAGTGGAAATCTAAAAACCGATGGAATTTCCACCGTCTACGGGTATATTCGTACCCGTGACAAACTCCGCCATGTCGGACGCCAGGTACAGGGCTGCATTGGCAATGTGCTCTGGTTTGCCAAACATATTCATTGGAGTCCGGCCGAGTACTTTTTGTTCCCTTTCGGGGTCAACATCCATTGCTTTCAACAACATCGGAGACTCAATGAATCCGGGGGCTATAGCATTCACACGAATGCCATGGGGAGACAGGTCAACGGCCAGGGTTCGGGTCAACCCGAGGACACCCGATTTTGACGCAGAATATGCTGCAACGCCGGGGATTCCATATAATGCCGCCATTGATGTGATCATAATAATACTGCCACTCCTCCGCGCAAGCATTTTCAAGCTTACTTCGCGTGTCAGGATGAAAAGCCCAATCAAATTGGTTTGAATGATATTGATGAACTCCTCATTCGTCACTTCTGTAGCTATTTTCTTCAGATTGACACCGGCATTATTGACCAGGATTTCGATCGCTCCGATCTCCGTTTCAATCTGTTCAACCATCGCTGTCAGCGAGTCAAATTCCCTGATATCATTCACTGCATATGTTGCCTTGTCTCCAAGCTTTCGGACGGCTTCTTTCAGCACCTCCTCCCTTCTTCCGGTTATGACAACACGCGCACCTGCTTTTGTAAATTTTTCTGCAATAGCATAACCAAGCCCGCTCCCTCCGCCAGTGATTAATGCATTTTTGCCTTCGAGAGATAACAATTCAGAAATATTTTTTGAGATCATAATTTTAAAAGACCAAATAATATACTTACGGATTACTGGAAACTCTCCCAATGGGGTACTTGCGGGAGAAATCGAATTACTGCTTCATTCATGGAGATTTTCTGATCGGACCATTATAGTCCCCCGATGGATATCTTCCGGTGAGACAAGGTGGATTATAGCCTGAACGGGCAATTGATTTAGCTTTTTCACTTCCATTTCATTCAAACACCATAACTCTTTATTTAAAAAAAGGAGTTGTACATAACAACTCCTTTTTTTTAAACGAGATCCTATGATATAAGCAATCAGGTTTATTTCTTTTAATTATATCCAGGGTTCTGGTAAGCCTGTTTCTCTGCATCACTCATCTGCAGCGCATCGATCTGGCCTTGTGGAATGGGACGCAAATAGAGATACGGCTTGATGTCGCGTGTTATGGTTTCTGGCTTGTGGTCGCCATAATTGCTTCCGGCAATTTCGTAAGAGCCGGCAAGTTTGCCCCATTCCTGGGTGCGCACCAAATCGAGCCAGCGTTTACCTTCTCCATAATACTCACGCGATCGTTCCTCCAGGATATAGTCAACAGTTATTGTCGCCGGTGTGGCAGCAACCATTGCGGCACTATTATCTGCCACTTTAGTGGAATCGCCATTATTGTCATAGTCCCACTTGCCGGCCCGTGCACGAATAACGTTGATCAAATCTCTGGCGGTCATACCTGCCTGAGCGGTCGCCCCCTTCACGGCAGCCTCGGCCGCAATAAAGTAGAGCTGAGAGAAATAGGCGATAACAACCGGACGGGTACTGCCGGCATTCGGCTGTCCTAGTCCACCGTTATTGTCAGTACGGTATTCCCCAAGTTTCCAAAGTCCCGGATAGACAATCCTGCTGATACCGTTCGGTCCTATCACGAAGTCGGATCTTCCCGGCAAGGTACCTGCACCTATATTACTGTTACCCTGACCGCTGGGGTAGGTAATTGGTGTTGATGGAGTCTGGTTCAGGAACGAGAGTACGGGATCGCCTGCTGCAATCGGTAAATTGTTTGCGTTGTACAAGGTATCCTGACTAATACCGGTGCCCGATAAATTCCAGTTGCCACGGTAAGAGGTAGTAAAGGTACCGTCGTAGCGCGAATCATTGGTTTTGTCGGAGAAGGTGTTTTCAATTGAGCCGATCGTTGGAGCCATTCGTATCCATGGACGCCCCAATGCCTGTGATGCTTCACGCTGGACAGAATTTACAGAGTTCCAATTCGTGGGGGACGTACTGCTAGTAAGGGTGGTGTAATTCCACGTCATCATCCAGACGTTCGTATTACTCCCATCGCCGACATTACTGTATGTAAGGCTCGATCCGTTGTAATATTCGTCAGACTGAGTGTGGTCGGCATACAACATCTCCTCTTTGTTGCGATCGTTTTTACCATTGTGCAAGTCATAGAATGTCGGCATTAGGCCATACGGGCCCGGGTTGTTGATGGCGGTTGTGGCCACATCGTATGCCATTTGGAAATACTGCTGGGCAGTCTTCCCGTCAGGATCCTTTCGGGATGACACCGCCGGATAGGTGGGAATGTTGTTTGGATTTTGCAGCCACCATGCGTAGGTCAGGTATGCTTTTGCCAAATAAAGACGTGCAACATCCTGGGTTACTGCGCCGGTTACACGGGGGTCTGCCGGTAAGGCGCTTACCGCCCTTTGCAGGTCCGGGAATATGGCTTTGGTATAGACTTCAGGTACCGTGTTGCGCTTGGAGACCCTTATGGGATTTGTGTTGAACTTCAGTTCGCCTGAACCTAAATCAAGGGGCACCCCGCCGAAGGTTTGCACCAGTTGAAAGTAGTAGAACGCGCGGAAGAACCGGGCTTCGGCAACCAGCGAGGAGTCAACACCTGCCTGAGAACCATTTTCGATAATACCGCTAGCCGTGTTGATGGCAGGAAATGCAGCTCCCCACAACACATCCGAACGACTGTTCGTAGAATTAATATCCCCCTGTCCGGAAACGTCCATGACCTTGAATTGATCAGATGCGCTTTGGCCATAGGTATATTCATCAGTACCGGTTTCCCCGGTGTTATTGTAGAAGGCATTCCCGTAAATGTTGCGCAAGTTTGCGTATAGCGCCGTTATTCCGCCCGTTACACCATTTTGTGTTTTGAAAAATTGCGGTGTATAAATGCTGCGCGGTTGCTCCTTCAAAAGACCGGAACACGCCATCATAAGCAACGCCATCATGACGGTTCCTAAAAGAATTTTTATGTTTATCCGTTTCATAATTTCTCTTCTTTAAAATGTCAAATTAATACCAAACAGGTAGTTGCGCGTTGCGGGTGCATTCGTTCCCACCGTCAAAATGCGGTGTGGATACGTTCCAGTGGTTGCCGCATTTTGATCGCCATAGGAATTGGTTTGGGGATCCAACCCTGTTTGACTATAGAATGGCGAGAATAATACAAACGGGTTCTGCACGGTTACGTAAAAGCGCAGTCTGCTGATCCCTGAGTTTTTCAGCCAACCCAGGCGGCTCAAGTCGTAGCCCAGTGTCAGGGTACTAATCTTCAGGTACGAGGCATCAAAGTAGCCAAGGGTATTTCCATACTTGGGATTGTCACCACTTGTAATTCCGCCGGGTTTGGGATACATGGCGTTGGTGTTCGTAGGGGTCCAGTAGTTTACATTTACATTATTCCGGCGTCCGCTCAGTAAATCGAGGTAACCTGAGGCTGAATACAGAGTACTGATGAGCATACCACCGTGTTGAAAGTCGCCGACCGCAGTGAAGTCAAATCCTTTGTAGGTTACAGTGGTATTGAAGCCGCCCTGATATTTAGGATTTACATTCATGATTTGCCGGTCGTCGGGCCCAATGGCCCTTTTCGGCGTTCCATCGGCATTATACCCACCGGTATATAGTACCTTGATCATACCCACATTTCCGCCCGGCTCCAGGGTACTCAGATATTTATCCCCCTGCTGCCAGAGCCCTATTTTCTGGTAATCGTATATGACATTGATGGGATGGCCGACAAACCAAGAGTTGGCAATATCCTCGGTTGTTCCGGAAGTAAGCTGCACCAGCTTATTGCGGTTGCCATAGACGTTAATACCTGCCGTCCATGTCCAGCCATGGTAGTTGTTCAGGATCGTTCCATCGAGTGAAATCTCCAGGCCTTTATTCTGGGTTTTCCCAATATTGGCTGTGTAGCTGTTCACCCCTGAGGTGTTTGGCAGACTGACATTCAGCAGAACGTTATTGGTTTTCGTTACATAGTACTCTATGGTACCGGACAGGCGATTATTAAAGAGTCCAAAGTCCAGCCCGTAGTTCCATGTCTTGGAATACTCCCATCCCAGGTTGGCGTTTGGAAGTTGAGATACATAGTAACCCACCGCATAATCAGTCGGGCCAAAATTGTACGGATTCGTGCTCAAAAGCCCCAGAGTGGAATAAGGCGCAATAGCCTGGTTGGAAGTTTGCCCATAACCCACACGCAGCTTCAATTGACTGATCTGCTTGATGCCTTGCATAAATGATTCATTCGCAATATTCCACCCGGCTGATACGGCAGGATAGGTATGCCATTGATGTCCCGGCGCAAGCCGTGATGAACCATCCGAACGCAGGATAGCCGTCAAAAAATAGCGGTCGGCGTAGGAGTATATGAGCCGTCCCATCCACGATTCCA
>DATFNI010000274.1:0-5488 GCA_035266485.1 Balneolales bacterium | reverse complement strand
CTAAATAACCCTCAGTTGCACAAGATATTCGGCATCAGAGAGCAACCGGGATTAGTCGAATCACTCAGTAACCAGAGTATATGGTTAACCCAGACCAGAATCGAACAGTTATTTGTACTGCCTGCCGGAAATTGGGAGAATCATACCCTCGGCCTGAAGGATCTTGCCGCCCTCAGAGATGTGTTTTATTCCCTTGAAAGAGAATTTGAGTTTGTGATCGTTGACATGGGTTCCATTTTGCCTATCGATAATTTCCCGGCTCTTTTTGCTAATGAAGTCGATGGGCTGATGCTTGTGGTCGATACCCGGAAAACCAAAAAGGCAGATATCGACGAGATCTTTCACTATATCGACGACAAACAAATCTTTGGCTTCGTGCTGAACCGCATGAAAGACGGGCATCATTCTAAGGGCTGGAGGAGAAAAAAGTGAAAGCACTACTTGGCATTATCATGGGGTTCATGATGGTCATTCTGGTAGGACGGAAAACGCGCAAAAGGAATTATGCGCTATACGGATTTATGGCATTTCTGGCACTACTGACTGCATTTTATATGCTGGGCTACATGCTAATAGCGAAAAAACCCGTCCCCTGATATTTATGGATTTCACTAATTCCCATAGTTATGACGCCACACCGGGTAGCCGGATTCTAGACTGGATCGGGCTGGACCGTGAAACCGCCCCCAGCCTTTGGGTTGTTGGCCTGGGCGTCGTCCTGCTTGCGCTGATCCTTTGGTTAACGCATGGAAATATGTATGCATGTATTGCCGTACTTTCCGGAGTAAGTATCGTCTTTATAACAGTCTACAGGGTTGATTACGGCCTTTTGATGTTCCTGGGAATGGTATTGTTATTTGACCAATATCATATTCCGGGGTTTCATCCATTGACACTGAAAGTGCATTACTTTGATAACCTCAAACAGATCCCGTACCTGCCGCATTTCAGTGCTGCCGTTTTCAATCCTGTTGAAATTCAATTATTCCTCCTTTTGATGGGCCTGTCATTTGCCCATTTAACCGGCAGGTTCCGCAAAACGGTGCACGTGCCCGCATGGGGAGCAGCCATTATCTTTTTTGCATGGTTCTTTCTCTCCTTTGTTCACGGAATGGCCAGCGGCGGGGCATTTCTGCCTGCCCTCTGGGGCATGCGGGCCCTTTTCTATCTGGGCATCCTCTATTTTCTGGTACCTCAAATCATCCGTACGCCCAGGCAAATCAAAAGTGTGCTGTGGGTATGTATTGCAATGATCACGGTAAAAGCACTGCAGGGAATCGGCCGTTTTGTCTTTCAGGGATTTAGTTTTCGAGGTAAAATGACGCTGACTAATCATGAAGATCCGGTTTTTGCGGTTACCCTGATCGTGTTGCTCATCTGTTTATATCTGTACCGGGCACGCGGGAAGCAGAGGCTTGTACTGACATTTCTGTTGCCTGTTTTGCTTCTGTGTCTGTTTGTAGGACAACGTCGGGCCGCTTACGCCTCCTTTTTTGTTACCCTCGGCGCCATACCTCTTATTTTGGAACCACCATACCGATGGAAATATTTAAAAGCGGCTTTTCCATTGTTCCTGCTGACTATCGCTTATTTCGCCGTGTTTTGGAACAGCAGCAACAAACTGGGAGAACCGGTGCAAATGATAAAGACCGGGCTATTTCCAATGAATAAAAAGGATGCAGGCAGCAGATATTACTCAAACCTTTATCGCAAAAATGAAGATTACGACCTGGCCTATACCGCCCGGAGACATCCTGTAATTGGTATTGGCTTCGGCAAAAAGTATCTCCAGCCCGCCAACCTGGCCAACATTTCATTTCCTCTGCGTAATTATATCTCACATAACCAGATTTTTTGGATGGTTGTCGAAACAGGTGGCGTCGGTTTTTTTCTATTCCTGTTCTATTTCTTCTCTGTTGCCGGATATGGGGCGAATCTGTCAAAAACTATTTCGGATCCCTACTTAAAGGCGGTATGTGTAATGATCGTATTAGCCATCATAAATCAACTGGTGGTGTCATTTTTCGATCTGCAGCTGACATACTACCGGAATATGATATATCTCGGGTCCCTTTTTGGACTACTGCCGGCAATCAGAGATGCCCAATTAAATAAACAGACGGAAACGGAAATGAATGAAGGTCACCATCACCACGACAACGACTAGACTATAGTCAGGAGAGCGCTGCTGGGCCATTAATTTGATGGAATCGATCCCTTTACTGTGGATTCGACAGGAAATGACAATGACACTAACTCATTGTTGAACAAATGATTACATATGTTTAAAAATTAATCGGAACCATGAGTGCTTTAGAAAATTACGAGAGTTCCACTTTTGTATTCAATGTGCGAGTGGATAATTATAATCTGCAAACTGCAATTGACCGGGTTGTCCGCTTTATCACCGGCCGGCCGGGTGGTGTGTCTCACCAGGTATTATTTACCAATGTCCATAGCATCCAGTTAGCCCGGCACGATCCTGAACTGTTGAATTGCATCAATCATGCCGATCTGGTCCTTGCCGACGGAAGTGGTTTGAAAATCGCAGGCAGACTGTTTGGACATCCAATCGAGGAAAACCTCAACGGTACAGATTTCACCCCACGGGTTCTCGCACTCGCTGATCGAAATAATTGGTCCGTTTATTTACTTGGAGCCCGGGAAGAGGTGGTCTCAACTTGTTGCCAGAAATTGGACAAACATTACCCAAATCTGAGAATAGCAGGATACCGGAATGGATATTTTACGCATGATGAAGAGAAGGAAATCATCGAGGATATCAATAACAAGAAACCAGATATACTGCTCGTGGCACTGGGTTCACCAAGACAGGAGGAGTGGATTGCTCATCACCGCAGATTACTCAACGCACATGTCTGCTTTGGTGTCGGCGGGCTATTCGATTTTATAGCCGGTATGCGAAAACGCGCTCCTCTTTGGATGCGCAAGACCGGAATTGAATGGGTCTACCGGTTCCTGCAGTCACCATCGGAAAAATGGGAACGTATATTTGTCGAAATCCCTGCTTTTTTACTCCGGATAATATGGAACAAGTTGTTGGAATCCACCATGCTTGTAGAGCATCGGGGCAAGAAATAATAGTGGGGAACATGCACCAGGATATTCAAACATCGATAATGAAAAATGCGAGCGTGATGCTTGCCTCGCAAATGGTCACCTGGGTATCCAGTTTCGTTCTGCTGCTTTTTCTGCCGAGATATCTGGGAAGCAAAGATTATGGGCATCTGTACCTGGCCATTTCTCTTTCGATAATCCTGAGTGTCGTTGTTGATTTTGGCGGAACCTTCCTGATTCCTAAAAGTGTATCCCGTTCCCCTGATAATGCGGCACCACTCATATCAAGTTACATCGCAGTTCGAATTATGTTGTGGGTTGCTGGCATCGCGGTATTATGGGTTTTCAGCGATATCGTCGGTTATTCCCCGCTTGTAGTAGGTCTGATCATAATTCTGGGAGTTGCCAAACTGTGGGAAGAGATACGCAAGGCATTTCGAAGTTACTTCCAGGGGATAGAACGCATGGGATATCCCTCGATAGGAATTATTGTTGAAAAGGTGTTTATCTCACTTTTTGCCGTAACAGCTCTACTCCTCGGGTATCACTCTGTAACCATTGCTCTCATCATGGCTGCCGGTGCGCTATTGGATCTGATTGTATGCATAATTTATGCGCATCGTTTCCTCCCAAAATTACCTCATTTCAACTTCGGGAAATCTGTAAGCCTGTTAAAAACCGGGTTGCCCTATTTCTTCTGGTCTATTTTTGCTGTGATTTACTATCGTATTGATGCCGTTATGCTTTCGTTGATGGCAACTGATAATGTTGTCGGTTGGTATGGCGGGGCCTACCGTTTTTTCGATGTTTTCATGTTTTTCCCCAGCATTCTGACTACCGTTATGTTTCCAATCTTATCGAAACTAAGTGGCGCGCAGGAAGATCAATTAGTTATGGTGCTTCACAAGGGTATTAAATACCTGTTATCATCGGGGGTCCTTGTTGGTATCCTGGTTTTCAGTTTTGCACGTCAAATTGTTGTCCTTTTCCTCGGATTGAAAGGGTATACCCCATCAATCGATATTCTGCACGTTTTTGCATTCGGTGTTCCCTTTGTGTACGTGGATTTCATACTGGGTAACGCCATTATCGCTGCTGACAAGCAACGGCAGTGGGCGGTTGTCGGGTTTGTAGCCATAGGTGTCAATATCCTGCTCAACTATTTTCTGATCAGTCATACTCAGGTGACAATCGGTAACGGAGGGATCGGTGCAGCAATAGCGACACTACTGACCGAAGTATACATCATGAGCTGTGCATTCGTTCTGTTGCCCGGTAACTACTTCAGAAGGATTGGCGCAGGCCTGATCTTTAAAATCCTGACCTCGGGTATTGCCACACTCGGTGTCATATGGTTACTGAAACCATTGCCTGTCATCTGGATTATAAAAGCAATCATAGGAGTAGCAGTATATGGCTTCAGCCTGATATTGCTGAACGTCATAACCCGAAGTGAACGTCATAGCCTGCAGTCATTTCTGTCAACGACTAATATCAAGACACTAATATCACAAAAAGGATAGATCAACATGAAGATTTTGCACATAATGCCCTTTACCCCTTATCCACCAATATTTGGCGGTGCTTTGCGCGAATACCACCTGTTGAAAAATATGGCCAAGAATAATCACGTCACCCTTGTTACATACGGAGGGCCAGGGGAGGATTTACAGTTGGTCCGGCATTTAAGTGACCAGTTGGATGACATACGCGTCGTCCCGGAAAGCGCAGCGAGACGTTATCACCGGCTGGCTCAGTTTTATGCACTCTGGACGTCTTGCAGCTACGCCTACTTAAGTTCATACAGCTATCGTATGCAAAAACAATTAGACGAGTTATTGGCGAGGGAAAACTTCGATATCATTCAGAATGAATTTTCAGTGATGGGCAATTTTGAATTAGATTCCGGCGCCCTCAAAATTCTGGATGAACATAATGTCGAATATGACAATTTTTATCGTATGGCTCTCAACAATAAGTCGGCAATCAGGAGAATGTTTTACAGGCGTGAATACCTTAGGATGCGTAAAGAGGAACTGCAGACGTGTAAGAAACACGATTTAATCTTCGTCACATCAAACCGGGATAAGGAAAAACTGGATGAAGATGTCCCTGAGATTCCCAAGTATGTCCTTCCCAATGGCGTAGATATGGATTTTTTTCACCCTTCAGAAGATAAACCCGAACCGCACTCATTGGTTTTTACGGGCATGATGGGTTATGTACCTAACAATGATGCGATGCTTTATTTCATCGATGAGATATTGCCCCTGATTCAAAAAGAAATACCTGATGTAAAAATATATATCGTGGGAAACAGGCCTCCGCAAAAATTGAAAGCACGGGCTTCCGATCGAATTATTGTGACCGGCTTTGTCGATGATGTACGGCCATACGTATGGCGGTCAAG
>DATFNI010000273.1:0-7175 GCA_035266485.1 Balneolales bacterium | reverse complement strand
TACTTTCTTGATCATTCCGCGGATCATCAGCTCGGCTACTTCGAAATCCGCGATAACACCATCGCGTAATGGACGCACCGTTCGAATTTCACGGTGTGTTTTTTTGTGCATCAGACGGGCTTCATGACCTATGGCTACAGCAAGATTATCCTTATTTAATGCTACGATGGAGGGCTCGTTGAGTACGATGCCATGCTCGCGTTCATAAATTAATGTATTAGCCGTTCCGAGATCGATGGCAATATCAGTGTAAAGCCAATCAAGTAACCCTCCGGGTTTCTTGTGCTTGGCCGGCTTTTTGGCGGTACTGGCAACAGTTGTTTGGGGCATAGGTGAAGAAATAATACTGAGAAGAATTACGAAGATGTGGTATAAGTATCGGCGAAAATTACAATTTTACAAATCATTTTGCGAATTAGTCTAAAATAGTAGGAAAATTAGTGAGACGACAGATTTATTCCCTGCTGGAATATAACCTTCGGCACCACTAATCATGAGTATTTAGGATTGAAAGAACAATGCCTTTAAATACTCTCAATTCCAGGAAACCTAAGTACTTTTGATGCTATCAGTGGCGGAAATGCCGATGACTGGTGAAGACCATGGCCATTCCACACTTATCAGCAGCTTCGATGACCATCTCGTCCCGGATACTTCCTCCGGGTTGAATTGCAGCCGTCGCTCCGGCCTCATTTGCTGCCAGCAAGCCATCAGGAAATGGGAAGTATGCATCAGAGGCCACTACGCTGTTTTTCAGCGAGAGTCCGTATTTGCCTGCACGTGCCACTGCAATTTCTGAAGAATCGACCCTGCTGGTTTGTCCGGATCCGATTCCTAACGTCATCTGGTTGCCTGCAAACAAGATAGCATTTGATTTTACATGCTTGACAATTTTCCATGCGAAAAGCAGATCATCCCACTCCTGTTGCGTAGGTTGCCGTTTTGTGGCAACTTTCATTTCACTTTGTGGGGTGAGATAATTATCATTTTCCTGATAAAGCGCTCCGCCAAATATCGAACGAAACTGCCAACGGTTTTCTTTTGAAACAGGCTGCAAAATTTTTATTAATCGCCGGTTGGCTTTTTTTGTCAGTAAGTTGAGCGTATCATCATCAAAATCCGGAGCGATGATGATTTCGGTAAATATCTTGTTGATTGCTTCCGCTGTATTCAGGTCAAGTTTCTTATTCACGATGACGATACCGCCAAAGGGTGAAGAAGTATCTGTGGAGAAGGCTTTATTGTAAGCTTCTTCAAGCGTCCATCCGATAGCTGCACCGCTGGGGATGGTGTGTTTAATAATTACACACGATGGGTCGTCATTGCCAAATTCAGCAATTATCCGCAAGGCTGAATCGATATCGATGTAGTTGTTGTAGCTTAGCTGTTTGCCATGAAAACAGTCGATGTATTTTGTCTGGTCACCGTAAACGGCAGCGTTTTGATGGGGATTTTCGCCATAGCGCAACGAGGAGCTGAGCGGCAGAGAAACCTGAAAGTTTTCCGGCACCGTCACCTCGTCGACCTGATTCAGATAATTTGCGATGGCTGTGTCGTATGCTGCCGTATGCATGAATGCTTTTCGCGACAGATCAAACCGGGTTTCGTACGAGATAGCACTTTTCTCTTCCAGTTCACCGCCAAAAGAGGCGTATTGATCAGGACTCGTCAGAATGCAGACATGGGCAAAATTTTTGGCAGCAGCTCGAACCATAGTGGGACCACCGATATCAATGAATTCGGTAGCTTTGGCCAGGGTGCAATCCGGATCAGCAACGGTATTTTGGAATGGATAGAGATTGACCACGACCAGTTCGATGGGCGCTATTTCAAGTTTTTCAAGTTCCTTCTGATCGGGTTCGTATGATGTGCGTGCCAAAATCCCGGCGTGAACTGCAGGATGTAATGTCTTTACCCTGCCATCCAGACATTCCTGAAAATGCGTCAGCTCGCTTACGTCTTTAACAGGAAGCCCGGCATCACGCAATACTTTTGCCGTGCCACCTGTGGAAATCAGTTCAACCCCCTGGTTGTGCAGAGTCGTTGCCAATTCCGAAATGCCCGTTTTATCGGATACGGAAAGAAGTGCTCGTTTTATTCTTAATGGATTTTCGGGTAGTTCAGCCAGTGGTTTAATGGACACAGTGTTACGATTGTTTTTGAGTTAAAAGTTTATTGATTACTTGAGGCAAGAGCCGATGTTCCTGTTTCAGGATACGCTGTTGTAGTGTTTCAGGACGGTCGTCCTTTTTTACGGGTACCTTCATCTGAGCCAGGATGGGTCCCTTGTCATACTCTTCGGTCACGATATGAACCGTGCATCCGCTTTCCTTCTCGCCGGCAGCGATGACAGCACGATGTACGTTCATCCCATAAAATCCTTTTCCCCCGTATTTCGGGAGCAGGGCCGGATGGATATTGATGATCCTGTTTTCATATAACCGGATAACCTCAACGGGGATTTTTTTTAGATATCCTGCTAAAACGATGAGATCCGGCTTCCATTCATTCAACTGATTCAACAAGCCGAATATATATGCCTGGTAGTCATTGTAATCAGCAGACCGAAGCACTCTGAATGGAATCCCGTTTTTTTGTGCACGTTTGATGGCAGCAGCATCAGGATTATCCGTAATGAGCCCGGTTATCTCAGCATGTATCGATTTTTGAACAACGGTATCGATAATAGCCTGAAAGTTGGTTCCGGAGCCTGATGCGAAAACGACGATTTTTTTCAAACCTGGTAGATGGATTGCTGGGATTTAAGGGAGCAGGACGGTCCGTAAGATAATAACATTGGAACTCCCAATGGAAGGGAAATTTTCTTCGCGATATGACCGTACGCCAAACCCGTAAAATAAGGGATATCTGAGCGCCCCAATGTCCGTTGATGCAGCAGTTCAAGGGTTGGTACTTCTACATATTCTTCAGCATCAGGGGGGACGAAAGTGCCAAAAATCACACACTGAACATTTTGCAATGCGCCGGCCAAACGGAAGTGTTCGAGGTACCCTTCGATTTTGTGTCTTCGCTCTCCGATATCTTCGATAATAAGCAGTTTGTTATCAAGAGAAGGGAAGTAGGGCGAACCGGTCAGATACGAAGCAACCGTGAGTGTTCCAGGCAGAGCGATACCCGTCATCGTACCTGTCTCGTCCGTGTTACCGGAAAGTTCAATATCCGTGCTGCCGGTTTGCATAAGTTCCCAAAACTGGTCTTCAAAATCGGGATCGATATGGTCCCGGCCAAAGTCGATGGCCACCATGCCACCAGATACGGAACAGAGACCGCTTTTTGCGTACATAGCCCATTCCAGGGCTGTGATATCGCTAAATCCGCAGAAGAGTTTGCGACTCTTGCGAATCGACTCATAATCAAGCAGGCTAAGCAATCGCAGAGAACCGAACCCGCCCCGTGCGCAAAAGATGGCATCGATGTGCGGAGCTTCGAAAAACGACATTAGTTCTTTGGCGCGCAGTTCGTCTTTACCGGCGAGGTAATCCCAGCGTTCGTAACAGGATTTTCCAACTTCGACATTGTATCCGAGGCTTTCCAGATACTGCACACCTTTGTTTAATTTTTCCAGGTCGGGAGGGGAAGCTGGCGCAGTAACGGCTATTGTACCATTCCGGGGAAGAGGTTGTAGAGGGACGTGTTTACCTGTTAGCTTTTTGTTATGAATCCTTTTGGGAAAAGACATAGTAGTTTTTCAAACTCCAGTGTATTTCAACAACAATGATTTTTATGATTGTTGCGATTGGTATTGCCACAAGCATACCAATCAGTCCGGCTACCTGTGCACCTATGAGAATTGCAAAGAGAATAATCATGGGATGCATGCCGGCGGAACGGGAGAAAAGAAACGGCTGAAAAACCACGTTGTCAACAAGCTGGGTAAATAAAACAGCAAGGAGGCACGCACCGACGAGCGAGAAATCGCCGGTCTCGAAGATGGCTACGATAACCGAGAGCCCGTAGCCAAGGATAGGGCCGAAATATGGGATGGAATTGGCAATGCCGATAGCGATGCCAACCGAGAGTGCATTTTGTAACCCGGCAACGGTTAAAAGCAGGGATGAAAGGATGGCAACCAGCAAACTTTCCAGTGCGATGCTTTTGAAGTAGAGTCCCAGCCTTGTCTCAATTTTATCGATGATATTAAGGGTCGTCTCGAAATATCGATTGGGAACCAGCCGGAGTAAGTTGCGGCGGAAGTAATTACCATCTTTTAGAAAGAAGAAGGTAGCGAACGGGATGACCAGCAAGGCAGCGAAGACATTGGTAAAGAATCCGATGATGTTGCTGATAGTCGTAGAAATGCCGGCTACATTAAAGATCTGCTGAGCGAGTGATGTCAGATGCTGTTGAAGAAATCCATAAGGAATGAATGGGAAAAGCGAATTGAGACGCGTATCCATCTTTTGAGCCACCATCTGGATGTTCTTCAGATTCAATTGCTTGGTCAATTCGACGATCTGTTGGCCAACAGTTGGGAAAATGGTTGTTGAAACACCGGCTATGATAAAACCGAGCAAGGCTAGTACCAGGATGATACCAAGCGTCCTGTTCATTCCATAAGCCTGCAGACGATTTACCAGAGGGTCGAGCATGTACGAAAGAATCAGTGCCACCAGTCCGTAGGCCACCAGATTCATGAAGGTATAGGTCAGATATAACAATACCGCCACGATTACAATGATGATAATACCTTTAATGATCCTATCTGCGGTTAGCGGCTTCACTGCTCAAATAAAGTTAATAACTGCTCTAAGTGTTTAAATATAGTATCGGAAGAAAACCCCTTGCGTAGCAAATAATTTGCAACTTTTCTTTTTCGCTTTTGAAGATCGGTTTCCCTGAGAAAATAAGCTTTTCTTTTGACAACCAATTGCTTGAGAATCTGGAAATCATCTTCGGGGGTATCAATATCTCTGAGGGCTTGTTCTGTGGCTGAACGGGATACGCCCAAAGAAAGTAAACGGGACCTGATTTTAACCGGACCCCATCGCTGTAAATCAAACTTGTCGCGGGCAAAGGATTTTGCGAATTCTTCGTCGTTTACCCAGCCTTCGTCTTCAAATTTCTGAAGGAGCTCGTCTATTTTGGGGCCAGGATAACCCTTATGTAATGCTTTGGTCTTAAGCTCTGAGCGGGCATGCATCCTTCGGCTGAGCAGGTTCAGGAGATAATGTTCTATCTCTTTCTCGTTTTCTGCTTCCTGAAGCTCTTTGAAAAGGCTTTCGGTTATTTCCGTGCCTTTTCTTATCCCAAAACGGAGGAGTGTACTTTGGTGAACGCCGATCAAAAAATCATCTTTACAGAGAAGGGATACGCGTTCTTTATTGTTTTTTTGAACACGTAAAGCGGTTACAACCGCAGGCAGGCTGACCTGCGGTTGGTCAAAGTGCCGCTTTGAACGTCCTCTCGTGCCTCTCAGACGCTTTCCTCTTCCTGTTTAACTTTATCAGTCGATGGCTGTTTCTGGTGATTTGTTTCTTCGGGGTAGAGTTTCCGAAGAACAAGGCTCTCAATATTCTTTTGCAGCTTTTCGTCTTCCTCAAGAAACTGCAATGCAGCATCGGCACCCTGACCTATAGGCTCACCGTCATAACGATACCAGCTGCCTCGTTTCTGGATCACGTCCATATCAACGGCCATATCCAGCAGTTCAGCCAGACGGGAAATGCCTTTTCCATACAGGATGTTGAATTCCACTTCCTTGAAAGGCGGTGCAACCTTATTCTTGACAACCTTAACACGGGTGCGGTTTCCCAGGACCTCATCACCCTTTTTGAGAGCACCGATCCGCCTGATGTCCATGCGAACCGAAGAGTAGAATTTGAGAGCACGTCCACCAGTAGTTGTTTCGGGATTGCCGAACATGACTCCGATCTTCTCGCGGATCTGGTTGATGAAGATGACCGCCGTCCGTGTCTTGCTGACGACACCGGTAAGCTTTCGGAGTGCCTGCGACATCAGGCGGGCCTGCAGACCCATGTGCGAGTCGCCCATCTCGCCTTCGAGTTCGGCACGCGGTACGAGAGCAGCAACCGAGTCGATGACTACCACGTCGAGAGCAGCAGAGCGGATCAGCGTCTCGGCTATCTCAAGAGCCTGCTCGCCGCTGTCAGGTTGCGATACCAGCAACTCGTCAATCTTGATGCCCAGGGCCTTGGCGTATTTGGGATCAAAAGCATGCTCGGCATCGATGAAAGCCGCATAACCGCCTTTTTTTTGAGCCTCCGCTATTACATGTAACGCAAGGGTAGTCTTGCCGCTCGATTCAGGACCATATATCTCCGTGATCCTTCCTCGTGGTATTCCTCCAACACCAAGTGCGTAATCAATTAATATGGAACCTGTGGAGATTATATCGATATTGACGACGGCATTATCGCCGAGTCGCATAATTGTGCCTTTGCCATGTTGTTTTTCCAGTTGTTCAACGGCAAGATTGAGAGCTTTGAGACGGTCGTTATTGGTGGCCATAATCGATGATCGGTTAATGCTGAATGAATATGTGTAATATATGTAATTGTGTGAGATTCCAAAAACAAAATTCTCACACTTTGGCTGCAATCACTGGAAAATATATCGGAACATACGGAATTAATTGGATACTAATTCCAGCGTCAAAATCAAGATGAATAGATACGGTTTGAAGCCGGGCTTTTTGCGGACCAACTGGTTCCCGAATCCTCATAATTTCAAACCAATCAATTATTATCTCTATAGATAAGACACAAAAAAAGGCGAAACCTTACAAAAAAAGATCATGCAGTAACTAAGCCTCTCTTCATTACATATCCACAAATATCCTAAAAACATCTTTTCACAAATTCCGAACCGACTCAGCCAGTGTATCAAGTGCATAATCGATTTGCATGCTGTTCACATACGGCGCCGGACCCATGCGCAAGGTGGTATCCCGGAAATCGGTAAATACATTCCACTTTTTGAGCATTCGGTTCAAATCGCCGGCTTTGGGGCTTTCCAGTGCTACGAAACCACCGTTGTATTCAACTGGATAATCGTGTTTAAGGCGGATCACCTCAGGGTTCAGATCCAGGTCGAGGAACCGTTTGCGGAGATAGGCAACCTGTTCCCTGTAGTTGCGGTGAAGAAGATCAGGGGTGAGATTCAGCTGCTCGAAAAATTCGACAACACGTGCCGCC
>DATFNI010000272.1:0-3690 GCA_035266485.1 Balneolales bacterium | reverse complement strand
CCGTCCAGTACCGGACCGTTTTATATGCCGCTTCATCCCGTGAAGGGGGCATGAGTGACTATGTGTTGGGTAAACCTTTTGATCCCGTACTCGATACTCATGTTAATGATGTGACCATCGACATGCATGGAAATACGATTCATCCACAAATAACGCCATTGAGAAACGGTACACGTATAAGTTACGCAGCCGAAGACTGGACCCCGGGTTGGGCGGTCGTAAATATCGGAAAAGAAAAAAAATACATTGCTGTGAATCCGGATATAATGGAATCCAACTTTGCAACGTTAAAAAATACAGAAGTTGTTAAAAAAGTGAATGATCTTTTATATAATCATAGTATCGTTGATGTCAGCCAATCCGGTCAGGCAGAAATAGACAAGGCGATTGGAACTGCCGGTTATGGTAAAGACGTGTGGTATTGGTTTCTGTGGATGGGACTGGTGGCATTGATCTTAGAAAGTATAATCTCGCGAAGCTACAAAGTATGACTTGATTGCATGATTGAATTCGGAGCACAAACATATTCCTCAACAGTATTTATCGTCCTCTCATCGATAGTGATGATGGGTTCGTTTGTTCTGTCGATGATTACGGTTTCAAATGCCGTACGGCTTCGTAATGTCATGCTCTCCTGGAAAGCCGGCAAGTTGGGCGGATATCCGCTTTTTTCGACATTATTTTTGCTTCTCTGCGTGACCCTGGGAGTTCTGGCATCCGTTCATAGAGTTTCGATAGACTTATTTATCATTGCGACCTACATTTTTACCGGTGTCAACTGGTTTACAGCGAGTTTCCTGATGTCCAGACGCTATATCACCGATCATGGAATTGTTAAAAATATTAATGACCCTTCGCAAACAGTTGCGTGGAACAGTATCAATGATTATCTAGAGAGAAGCAGCGAACAGTCCTGTCATTTTACCTTTTTTTATAGTCAGTTTGATGGTGTGAAAGGAAAACCACGTTCTGTAAGATTGGAAATTGAAGTGCCCGACAAACTCGCGGATCGGTTCCGGAAGATACTCAATTACAAACTCGGCAGACGTTTCCGTCAGGATCTGGCTCAGGTCAGTGGCTTCGAGCATTTTAATTTTTGATACGTACCTTTTTATAAAACCCCTTTAAAATCTGCTTATTTGCTGAACGATACAAAAACTAATACTGAAGAAAGAGTCTTGCTGGTCGGTCTGTACGGCCCGGATGTGCATAAGGCAATAGCTGTCGAGCACCTGGAGGAATTAAAACGGCTTACAGATACTGCGGGCGGTGAAACCGTTCTTCAGATACTTCAAAACCGGGAACAGCCTGATGCGGCCACATACATCGGGAAAGGGAAGCTAAAGGAACTGGCACAGATTGTCGGAGAAAAGGCTATTGATCTGGTTATATTTGATGATGAACTCACCCCAACTCAGGCCCGGAATATTCAAAACGCCACAAAAGCAAAAGTCATTGACCGCAGTGGTCTCATACTCGATATTTTTGCTTTGCGTGCTAAAAGTGCCGCTTCCAAAACGCAGGTAGAACTGGCTCAGTTACAATATCTTTTGCCGCGGCTGACACGCGCATGGACGCACCTGTCTCGTCAAAAGGGGGGGATTGGAACAAAGGGCCCCGGTGAAACACAGATTGAGACCGACCGCCAAATGATCGGGAAGAGAATTGCACTTCTGAAGGAAAAACTGGCCAAACTGGAACGCCAGCGCATCACCCAGCGCAAAGGCAGGAATAAGATGACCCGCATTGCCTTTGTTGGTTATACCAATGCCGGGAAGTCAACGCTGATGAATGCTCTCACACAAACAAATGTCTTGGCGGAGAACAGGCTTTTTGCTACTCTTGATTCCACTGTACGGCGACATCGGGTCGGCAATCAGGATATTTTGCTTTCGGATACGGTGGGATTCATTCGCAAGCTTCCGCATCATCTGGTTGATTCATTTAAATCGACCCTTGATGAGATTCGCGAGTCAGATATCCTGATTCACCTGATCGATGCGAGTTCGCCGCAGGCCGATGATTATATCCAGGTGGTTCATGAGACTCTGCGTGAGCTTGGTGCAGACAGAAAACCAGTGATTCTGGCTTTCAATAAGGTTGATCTTATTGAAGACTCATCGCGCATTAAAGCCTTGCAAGCTGACTATCCTGGTGCAGTCTGGGTTTCGGCGGAACAGAGGATCGGCTTGAACAGGTTGGAAGAAGAAATTCTTAATGTGATTCTGAAAGATTTTGTTGACAAATACTACGAAATATCCGTAAAGAACTATAAAGCGATATCGTTTATTTTTGATAATGCAGAGATACATAATCAAAAGTTTGAAGATGATAAAGTTTGTTTAAACTTTCGCATTCACAAAAAAGATCTTGGTGTTTTAAACCGTATCTTGCATTATAAGCAAAACGGTGTGAAAGAACGTGAAGGTATTTCCGGATGACAAAACTATAGTGCTATGTGGGTTAGAGACTTAATAAAAGATATCAAACCGGTCTATACTACGGATCATATTGATCAGGCACTTGCGCTCGTGGTTAAGCTGCAAATGGAGAGTATACCCGTGGTTGACACCGAAACCTTGCAGGTGGCGGGAATCGTGACCCGCGAGGATCTGCAGCGCCATGAAAATGAGAAGAGCCTGGCTATTACCGATATGATGGAGAAAGGGGAGCCTATTCTCGTGTACCCCGAACAGCATATCTTCGAGGTGACGGGGTTGCTGCTAAGAAACAAGGTGCGGTTCCTTCCGGTTGTCGATGAAAACGACCGGTACCTTGGCATCGTTTGGCGCAAACATCTGTTCGGTTCGCTTTCCGACATGCTCAGCTTATCAGAATATGGTACGGTATTGACGATTAGTATTGATAAAGAAAACTATGTTTTGTCTGAGATTATCCGATTGATCGAACAGGAAGAAACCCGTGTTCGTGGACTGACCGTTGAAACGCATCAAAATGAGGAAACGATCAAGCGTATATCTGTAAAACTTGACCAGACGGATGTGTCACGTGTTATTGCTTCTCTCCGTCGTCATGGATATGTGGTTCACAGTGAGTCGCGCGATGACATGATGGAGATGGAATACGAACAACGTGCTGATGAATTTCTGCGTTTTCTCGAGATCTGACCTGTTTTGCCCTAATTGATTGGGGCCACTTCAGAATTTGAGTGGCAAGTTGTGCGAATGAAGCTGTACATGTGCCACAATCATGTGTATATTGCTCAACGCGGAACGGCTTGACAACCGCACCAATCTAAACTGAAAACCGAGATTATCCCGACTTTGCTGAATCACCGTTATATCACCGGTTTATTTGTCGCGTGGTTACTCATAATCGGTTCGGTTGCTATTGTGTATGCACAAAAAACCGGACCAGCCTATGATGATTTCTTTAAAGGAGTCTATCAGTATGAACATGGCTTTTTTCAACAGTCCATAACCACATTTGAGGCTTTTCGCAAGGAGTACCCTCATCACACACTTGACGAGTCAGCCTATTATTATGAGGTAAAGGCGAAAGCTCAAATTGATTCGACGAAGATGCCGGTTTATTACGAGGGATATATCCGGAAATATCCACAGGGCAGCAAGGCCCGCGAGCTTCTGGTTGAGCTGGGTACACGGGCAAATGATGCCGGAAACTATGATGATGCCCTGGCATACTATAAGAGGGCATTAAAACACGAAT
>DATFNI010000271.1:0-19407 GCA_035266485.1 Balneolales bacterium | reverse complement strand
GTGCATTTTGTCCCCTATTCCGGGTACATGGTACGAATACACCGCGGGAGGTCTGGCGGTTCGGGGAACCGGGAACGTGGGCTTATGATGCCCTGGTCAAGACGGATCAGTTAAGATACAGGTTGCTGCCCTATATCTATTCCCTTGCCTGGAAAGTTACTGATGATAATTACACGATGATGCGGGGATTGGATTTTGATTTCCAAAATGATCCGAAAGTGAGAGATATCTGGGATGAGTTCATGTTTGGTCCTTCCATACTTGTCAATCCGGTAACCGAGCCGGGTGATTTATCAAGACGGATATATCTGCCTGCAGAAGCCAACTGGACAGATTTTTGGAGTGGGAAACAATATAGAGGCGGACAAACGATACAAATCCCAGCTCCCATTGATCATATCCCGCTTCTTGCCAAACAGGGGTCCATTGTACCCATGGGACCGGTTCTTCAGTTTGCTTCGGAAAAACCGGAAGATCCTCTTGAACTTAGAATATACCCGGGTGCAGATGGTCATTTTAAGCTGTATGAGGATGAAAATGACAATTACGATTATGAGAAGGGGATTTATTCAACGATTGATTTTTATTGGGATAATAGCAGCCAAACCCTGACTATTGGGAACCGGAAGGGATCGTTTCCGGGTATGTTAAAAAAGCGCACCATTCGTGTTGTTGTAGTTAAAAGGAATCACGGTACGGGTCTCGCTGTGACAAAAAATCCGGATAAAACCATTATGTACGACGGCAGTAAAACATCCGTATCGTTTTAATTGAATCCCCATGACTGATTCGGGTAATGCGCAGATAGCGAAGAAAGGACCCAGTCACTTCCTGATATAAGAACCAGCCGGACATTAAAGAAACCGGATTGTAATATTCCGTATCCTCAGATTTTATGCATATGAAGATTAAAGGAATTTTAGCTGCACGGGCATTTTACCTATGCCTGATTCCAATAATTCCGTTTGCCTGTGCAACCGCACAGAAATTGCACAGCGACAACGGCAACGGAACATACACCAATCCGGTTATAGCGTCGGATTTCCCCGATCCTGATGTAATCCGGGTGGGTTCTGATTATTACATGGTTAATACGACCATGTTCATTTTCCCCGGGGTGACCATACTTAAATCACACGACCTGGTGAATTGGCAATATTGCAGTAATGCGGTTCGGCGATTTAATTTTAGTCCATGTTACGATCTCGACGGTTGTAACAGGTACGGTCATGGGCAGTGGGCAACAAGCTTGCGCTATCATAATGGAAAATACTATTTGCTGTTTATTACACTCGATGAGGGTGGATTTCTGGTCACGTCTGCCAACCCTGAAGGGCCCTGGAAGATCAGGCATTTGCCCAAAGGATTTTACGATGCAAGCTTACTCTTTGATGATGATGGAAAAATATATGTGGCGCATGGTTACAGCAAGATTTATGTAACGGAGCTTGACAAGAATTTCGCTCCAATGGGAAAAGATTCGTTGGTTTTTACCGGGGATATACGCCATGGTCTTGAAGGCACTCACTTCTATAAGATTCACGGCTATTATTACCTGTATGGTACGTACGGAGGCCGGGACGGAATCCAGGTAGCGTTGCGCTCGAAAAATGTTTACGGTCCTTACCAGGAGAAGGTAGTTATAAGGGATACCACACAAGGTGTGAATTTTGGCATCCACCAGGGAGCGTTGGTAAAAACTCAAACAGGTCAATGGTGGACGATGCTATTTGTGGACCAGGGGGCATTCGGCCGTTTCCCATCGTTACAGCCGGTGAAATGGGTAGACGGGTGGCCGATGATTGGTGTCGACGGGAAAGCTGTTGTCGTCTATAAGAAACCTGATGTTGGAAGATCATATCCAATCACAACACTGCCTGCATCCGATGAATTTAACGAAAGGAAGCTCGATATGCAGTGGGGCTGGAACCACAATCCTGTTCCCGGTAAGTGGTCACTGACGGAGAGGCGGGACTATTTAAGGCTCAGGACTGCCAAGATCGTGTCCGGGTTACCCGAAGCCCGAAATACCCTCACGCAAAGAATGTTTGCTTACTATTCTAAAACGATACCAACAACGGCGGTTACTAAAATGGAAGTTAAGAACATGAAAGATGGTGATGTCGCCGGATTAGCCGTATTTCAAAATCCATATGCTTATATAGGCGTCAGACAAGATAGGAGTTCACAATACCTTGTAATGGTAAACAACGGGAAAGCCATTGATTCGGTTGCGGTGAAGGATTCAACGGTATATTTGCGTGCACGTGCTTATTATGGCACAAGTATGGCATCCTTTGATTACAGTTTCAATGGTAAATCATTCACTCCCCTGGGTGATAAGCTGCATATGAGATTTAGCCTCCGAATTTTCACCGGAAACAAATTCTGCCTTTTCAATTATGCCACAAAGGCTTTGGGAGGATATGTCGATTTTGACTGGTTCAGGATGCACCCGGGGAAAAATGCTAATGGAAATGAGTCGATTAATAATTAGAAGCAACATTCTTTATCCGATTACAAACCGGGATTTACAATTGATCCGGCAACTATACAAATAATACTCATGCGATTTTTAGTTTAACTGGAGAAAACGATTCCACGCATAAGGCCTTTAAATACAATGATTGAACATTTGTGATTGAGATTTCCAGCATATCATCGCACAAACATCTGAGGAGAACCATGGGAAAAAAATTCTTACTGATGTTTTTATTATTGCCGTTGACGGCAAGCGCACAAAAAGCGAGCATCACGATCGATACCGCCCGCACTATTGGCCATATTGATCCAATGATCTACGGCGTCTTCATGGAACCGATAGGAGGTTCAAGGATGGGGCGGCATTTCAACACCGTTTACGGTTCGCTATATGATCCCGGCTCGAAATACGCCAACAAGGACGGTTTCGACACGCGCTATATCGATGCGGCAAAGGAGTTGAAAATAACCAACATGCGCTGGCCCGGAGGCAATCACACGGCCGACTATCACTGGATGGACGGCATCGGCCCGAAAAACAAACGGCCCGTGCTCAAGGAACTGGCCTGGGGCTATATCGACAGCAATCAGGTGGGTACTGATGAGTGGGTGGAACTCAATAAAGCCATCGGCTCGAAAAATGTGGTTTGTATCAATGCGGGAACCGGCACGCTTGACGAGGCAGCCCATTGGGTGGAATACTGTAATTTGCCGGCAGATAGCTACTATCCGGATCTCCGTGCGAAATACGGACATCCAAATCCATACGACATAAAACTTTGGGATCTTGGTAACGAAGTTGACGGGGCGCCGTGGATTATTGGTCACAAGACGGCAGAAGATTACGTCAAGTTTGCAACAGAAGCAGCGAAGATCATGAAGGATGCCCAGGGAAACGGTAACCTTAAGTTTGTCATCAGCGGTTCCGCCTACTACACACCCGACGGGAAATGGGTGGACTGGAACCGGAAAGTGATCACGGGTCTGAGAGATATCGCCTCCTATGTATCGATTCATGGATACTGGGAGAATGCTAAGGGCTATTATAAGTACATAGGAGAAGGAGCGATGGATGTGGAGCGGAAGATCACCACGACCGCGGATATTATCTCAACAGTCCGTTCAAAGTACATGATGGCCAAACCGATCTACATCTCGTTCGACGAGTGGGGTGCGTTCGGCAGGGGATTGCTTCCAACCCTGGCCATGGCCGAGTACTTCAACTCATTCATACGCCATGCCAATGTGGTTAAGATGGCGAACTACACCATGATGACCTCGGTTCTGTCGCGGGACAAAGAAGGACATCTGTATAAAGCCCCCAACTTTTACACGTTCAAGATGTTTTCAAACAACTGCCGGGGCACCTCACTGAATCCGTTGGTGAAATGCGATACCTTCAGCACGAGCCACTACTACCAGGATATTCCATATCTGGATGTCACCAGCGTTTACAGGAAAGACTCAAACTCGTTGGTCATCAACGTGGTGAACCGGCATGAAAAGAAAGCCGTGTCAACGGAGATTAAGAGCAACTCGGGCAATTTTGACGGGAAGGCTTCGGTGGTGACAATCAACAGTGCCAATATCAAGGCCGCTTACACCTACGCCAACCGGAAAAATTATGTTCCTGTGTCGAAGAAGATCGATGTAAAGGGAGACGAGTTTACCTATTCGTTCCCGGCACACTCGTTTACACAGATAACAGTCAGAATTAAACAGCGATAGGAAAAGCATGGCAGATGATATTAAAAAGACAAAGAATTTTGTCCGAAAAAATCGAAAAAGAATGTTACCTAAAAAAAGTAAATCATTGAAATAATGGGGAAAATATTCGCAGTAATTGTTGCTATGATGCTCTTCATCTCATGTTCTTCTAAGAAAAGGAAGTACGATATAAAAAGTCCTGACGGCCAGTTGCAGGTGGAGTTTTCCATGACACCCGACCATATGGCACGGTATATGATTGAGAGAAACGGTAGGCTGGTACTGCAAAACTCCCATCTCGGGATAATCAGAAATGACGGGAATTTTGCAAAGAATCTTAAGCTGGTGTCCGCCTCAAATGTTAAGCCGTTTAGCGAAAGCTACACGATGAAGACGGGCAAGAGAAAGGACCGCACCTACAACGCCGACGAGCAGACGTTTCATCTCACCAATGCCTCGGGTGGTAAAATGGATATCACTTTCCGGGTTTCGAATGACGGCGTGGTCTTCCGGTACCATTTCCCGGGCAAAAGCAGCAGTGATAAGGAGATAGAAGATGAGGAAACATCTTTTAATTTTCCCGATAGTGCGAAGGCGTGGCTGCAACCTATGGATGTTGCCAAAACGGGATGGGATCACACCAATCCTTCGTATGAAGAGGATTACATGCAGGGCATCGCAGTCGGAACACCGTCACCAAGCAAAGCAGGGTGGGTTTTCCCGGCACTGTTCAAATCCGGATCGAACTGGGTTGTTATTACGGAAGCGGGACTGGACAGCACCTGGTGCGCTTCCAGGCTCCGGCAGGAATCGATCAATGGCGATTACAGGATTGGCTTTCCCGAAAAGGAGGAAGTATTTCCGGGAGGCGGGTACAAGCCGATATCAAAGCTGCCCTGGAGTTCGCCATGGCGCATTATCACTGTAGGTCCACTTAAAACGATCATGGAGTCGACGCTGGGTACAGATTTGGCAAAGCCCGCGGTGAAAATGGATTCATCCTTTATAAAACCGGGCCGTGCTTCCTGGAGCTGGGCGCTTCTCAAGGATAATTCGATCACATACAATGTTCAAAAAAGGTTTATCGATTATGCGTCGGATATGCACTGGCGATATTGCCTGATCGACGTAAACTGGGATACCACGATCGGTTATAATCGCATGGCAGAACTGGCCAGGTATGCGGCTAAGAAAAATGTCGGCCTTATCCTGTGGTATAATTCATCGGGGAGCTGGAACACCACAACCTATCATCCGAAAAGCAAACTGCTGACACACGCCGACCGGGTGAAGGAGTTCGGCAGGCTTGAGAAGATGGGCATCAAAGGGGTCAAAGTCGACTTCTTTGGCGGCGATGGACAGTCGATGATCCAATATTACCAGGAGATCCTGAAAGACGCCGCTGCTTATCACTTGCTGGTCAATTTTCATGGGGCGACCCTGCCGCGGGGTTGGGAGCGTACCTGGCCCAATCTGATGACGATGGAGGCCGTACGCGGCTTCGAATACATCACCTTTAATCAGCAGGATGCCGATCGAGAGGCCAATCATTGTGCGATGTTGCCATTTACCCGTAATATCTTTGATCCGATGGACTTCACACCGATGTGCCTTTATAAAATACCTCATATCGAGCGGAAGACCACCGACGGGTTCGAGTTGGCGCTGCCGGTCATCTTCACATCGGGTATCCAGCATTTTGCGGAAACACCGGATGGCATGTCGCATATGCCGGACTATGTCAAAGATTTTTTGAGAAAGGTTCCTGTTCACTGGGATGATACTCGTTTCATTGCCGGTTACCCGGGCGATTTTGTGGTGCTGGCCAGGAAATCCGGTAATTCATGGTATCTGGCGGGTATTAATGGCCAGGACACGACCAAGACAATAACCATGCATCTGCCGTTTCTCCAACCCGGCGAACATGGAACACTCATCACAGATTCGGATTCTCAGCTGCCGTTTATGAAGAAAGAAGTCACACTTCCACTGGACCGCATGTTTAAAATCCATCTCCATAGAAATGGTGGATTTGTCATTGTTTGGAGGCAAAAGTGACGCAGTTATATTCATCACACAGTATCAGAAACATGAAACCCAAAGTTGACGATAGTTACATCGGGATGGGGATTAATTCGGAGCTGAATGATGTGGAAAACAGATTTAAGATTGTATCTTCGTTTTCCCGGTTTAAGCATCTGCCTGTCATCATATCGGAAGGCGGTCCGGAGGTCTGTGCCGCTTGTTCTGTGAAACATGATCCTAATTATGCATACCCGGACACCGTGTGTTGCTGCTCAGATTTACCTGGTAACATTCATATCATAATGCAGAATCATAATCACATGAAACGCAATATCTTGAATGTAAAAACTGTTGATTTTAAAAGCCTGTTAGCATAAGATAGATGAAAGATATGAGATGTATTGTCATGGTCACCTGACGATACATTGTACTCAAATTTTTTTTATAGTAGTTCATTAAAGGTTAATCACTTGCACCAATAGTATTAATAAATAGGAAAGATGCAGAATTTTTATGAAAATCATGTAAAGCATTATATTGCAACCGATTGTATTATTTTTGGATTTGATCAGAAGGAGTTGAAGATCCTTTTGATAAAGAGAGGATTTGAACCTGAGAAAGGTAACTGGTCATTGATGGGAGGATTCGTCGGAACTGAAGAGAGCCTGGATGAAGCGGCCAGCAGAATTTTGTATAAACTTACCGGGCTGCGCGACGTCTACATGGAACAGCTGTATGCCTACGGCGATGTGAATCGTGACCCGGTGGCAAGAACCATATCGGTTGCCTACTACGCTTTGATTCGAACAGACAGTTATGAGAAGGCGCTGGCTGAGAGATATAACGCGAAGTGGTTTGCCATCTCTGAGAAACCTGATCTGATCTTTGACCACGAGGTGATGGTCAGAAAGGCACTGGCGCGTCTTCGCAGGAAGACCAGGACACAACCTATCGGGTTTGAGTTGCTACCGGAGAAATTCACGATGCCGCAATTGCGTCACCTTTATGAGGCCATTAACGATACAAAGTATGACCGGCGAAATTTCAGCAAGAAAATTCGCTCCATGAGATGGATTGTCAAACTTGATGAGAAGGATAAATCCTCTTCTAAAAAAGGGGCCTACTACTACAATTTTGATAGTGAGATGTATCAGGAAATGCAGGCTGATGGGTTCAGTTTCCAGCTATAATATACAAGCCTCAGACGTGCTACATATTGGTAAAGTAACATATTTTGGACCAGCGCTATTTAAATAAGAACCTTGTTTCCCATTTATTAAGCGTATATTATACACGTATAATAAAGAATGTGTGCCTCAAAAGATTGCATTTCTTCGTTTATATGGATTATAACACAATTTCAGAATGAGTAACCCTAAGATTTTGGTGACAGGTGGAGCCGGATATATCGGTTCGCATAGCACAAGGCTTCTGGCTGATCAGGGCTATTCCATTATTGTCGTTGACAATTTGGTCTATGGGCATCGGGAAGCGATTTTATCGCCTGAGGTGGAATTGATCGTGGGAGACATCGGAGACAAGGTTTTGATGCATAACATATTCTCCAAAAATGATATCGATATGGTTCTTCATTTTGCAGCGTATGCTTATGTGGGTGAGTCGGTTACGGATCCGGAGAAATACTATCAGAATAATATTGCTGCCCCACTGAATCTGCTTGGGGTGATGAAAGAACACGATTGCAGACGGTTCATTTTTTCGTCGACCTGCGCCACATATGGAAATCCTGAGTATATCCCAATCGATGAGAATCATCCACAGAATCCCATCAATCCCTACGGCAAGAGTAAAAAGATGCTGGAGACGGTCCTGATGGATTATGCGGCCGCGTACGATTTTCATTATGTGTTTCTTCGATATTTCAATGCAGCAGGGGCGTCACTAGATGGGAAAATAGGAGAAGATCATGATCCGGAGACCCATCTTATCCCGCTTATACTTGATGCGGTAACCGGTGATCGTGACCATATTACGGTTTTTGGAACCGATTATGATACTCCTGACGGAACAGCGGTTCGAGACTATATTCATGTCGCCGATCTGGCTCGGGCCCATCTCCTGGCAGTCGAACACTTGAGTGGTGGCGGCGATTCCCTGATCTGTAATCTTGGGACAGGGAATGGCCATTCTGTAAAAGAGGTAATTGCTGCCGCTGAAAGGGTAACGGGGAACACTGTTCCCGTGGTGTATGGCGAGCGCCGCGCAGGTGATCCACCCAGATTAGTAGCAAATCCATCATTTGCGAAAGAGGCTTTGGGCTGGGAGGCTGAATATAAGGATATCGATCCGATTATTGCCTCAGCCTGGAAATGGAAAAACGGGTCGCGTAGCGGACACTACTGATCATGAAATTGCAAGACAGAATTTTATTCGAAAGACTAAGACGGATGAGATAAATGAGTAAATACTCTATTGGTTTGGATTTTGGTACTAACTCTTGCAGGGCTGTAATAGTGGATATCAGTAATGGCAAAGAGTTAGCTAATCACGTATTTAATTATCCTTCGGGAGATGCCGGCATTATAACCGCATCAGACGACCCCAACCTGGCAAGGCAAAATCCGCAGGATTATCTGCAGGGGATTGAGGAAACCGTAATAGGGGCGATTCGGAAAGCCAGGGATTTAGGTACAGAATTTTCGCCTGATGACGTCATCGGCATCGGGGTTGATACGACGGGGAGCAGCCCGCTGCCGGTCGATAAGGAGGGCATGCCGCTCTCATTCAGCGAGAAATTCAAGGATGTACCTGCTGCAATGGTGTGGTTGTGGAAAGATCACACTTCCTATGCCGAAGCTCAGCAAATCACGGAAACAGCAGCAAAGATGCGGCCGGAGTATCTGGCTAAAATTGGCGGGGTCTATTCTTCAGAATGGTTCTGGAGTAAGATATTGCACTGTAAAACCGAGAATCCAGCCGTTTTTGAAGCTGCATATAGTTTCGTGGAGATATGCGACTGGATTCCCGCTGTATTGACTGGAAACATGAATCCCGATCAACTTAAACGCAGTGTCTGTGCAGCCGGGCACAAAGCCATGTATAACGACAAGTGGGGTGGATTGCCCGACACGGAGTTCCTGACTGCATTGGACCCCGGTCTGGTAGGTCTCCGTAACCAGTTGGATTTTAAAGCTTGTTCTGCAGATGAAAAGGCAGGTTACCTGTCCCGGGAGTGGTCCGGCAAACTGGGTCTGTCAACCCAAACGGCTGTAGCCGTAGGTGCGTTCGATGCTCATATCGGAGCCGTCGGCGCCGGTGTTAAAGAAGGTACCCTTGTCAAGATACTGGGTACCAGCACCTGCGACATCATGATACATCCGGCGGATGAGCCACTTGCCGATATCCCCGGTGTTTGCGGCATTGTCGATGGATCGGTGATGGGCGGGTACTATGGCATTGAAGCCGGACAATCGGCAGTGGGCGATATTTTCCTGTGGTTTGTCAACCAGCTCGTACCGGAGAAGTACGGCAGGACCATGGATGAGAAATTCAAAAATCTTGAGGATCGTGCCTCGAAGTTGAAACCGGGTGAAACCGGACTCCTCGCACTTGATTGGAATAACGGGAACCGTACAATCCTGGTGGATGTCCGCCTGACGGGCCTGCTACTCGGACAGACGCTTCACACCCAACCGCATGAGATCTATCGTGCATTGGTCGAAGCTACTGCATTTGGTGCACTTGCCATTATTGATCGAATTGAGGATAACGGCGTCGATGTCAATGAAGTGATAAACTGCGGCGGGCTTGCTGTGAAGAATCCGTTATTGATGCAAATCTACGCGGATGTCATGAACCGTCCAATGAAGATATCCAGAAGTGAACAAACGCCGGCACTTGGATCTGCTATCTTTGCTGCTGTCGCGGCCGGTGAAGAAGTTGGAGGCTATAAGGATATCGGGGAAGCACAGGAAGTCATGACCGGCGTAGATAAAACGTACGATCCTATTTCGGAACATCATGCAGTCTATAAAGAGCTATACAAATTGTACAGACAACTTCATGATGGTTTTGGGACACAAGAACGACTACCGGACAGCATGTTTAATATCATGAAAGACCTTTTGGATATACGTGATAAAGTACGCAAGGAGAATTGATGTTAGAGGAATTGAAAGACAAGGTTTGTAAAGCCAACCTACAACTCGTTGAATATGGTTTGGTAACGTTAACGTGGGGTAATGTCAGCGGTATAGACCGAAATGAAGGATTGGTTGTGATTAAACCCAGTGGGGTTGATTATAGTCAAATGAATCCTGATGATATGGTAGTCGTCGATCTGGATGGTAATGTGGCCGAAGGGGATCTGAGACCTTCATCGGATACACCAACACACCTTGAACTATACAAAAATTTTCCGGATATCGGCGGCATAACACACACTCATAGTGAATATGCTACCACGTTTGCACAGGCGCTTATCGAAATACCGTGCTTCGGGACAACACATGCCGATCATTTTGATGGTGTTGTCCCGGTGACAAGATTCCTCACGGAAGAAGAAGTAAATGAAGACTACGAATTGAATACCGGAAAAATAATAGTCGAACGGTTTGAAAATCTCGACCCGGTCTCGATGCCTGCAGTATTGGTTGCCGGTCACGCTCCATTCTGTTGGGGAAAAAGCCCGGAAGACTCCGTTAAAAATAGCCTGGTGCTCGAGAGAGTGGCAAAGATGGCAATGAACAGTATGAGGCTGAATCCGGACCTGAAAGGATTACCGGATTACGTTCTGAAGAAACACTACCTGCGTAAACATGGAAAGAATGCGTATTACGGGCAGTCGCATTCACATCAGAATGAATAGGATTCTTTCCTGATCAATCAAAATCATCTGAGGTTCAGGCATCATAACTCTCATAAATACCGAATAGATAACACGAAGAATTTATACAGGAAAAACAAATGATCGATCTTAAAAATTATGAAACCTGGTTTGTAACTGGAAGTCAACATCTTTACGGGGATGAGACCTTAAAAAAGGTGGAAGAGCACTCGAAGGAAATTGTTAAGGGATTATCGGGGTCATCCGGGATACCGGTGACGATAAAATTCAAGCAGGTACTCACGACACCAGAGGCCATTTATGATCTTTGCCTGGAAGCCAACAACGCAAAAAACTGCATCGGCCTGGTGATGTGGATGCACACGTTCTCACCAGCCAAGATGTGGATCGCCGGCCTGAAGGTCCTTCAGAAACCCTTTGTCCACCTGCATACGCAATTCAACCGTGACATCCCGTGGGGGCAAATCGATATGGACTTCATGAACCTGAACCAGTCGGCCCATGGCGGAAGAGAATTCGGTTACATTTGTACCAGGATGAATAAGACCCGCAAGGTCGTTGTCGGGCACTGGCAGGACGAGAGTATCCACGAAAAGCTTTCTGTTTGGATGCGTGCCGCCTGCGCCTGGCAGGATGCGCAGGGAGGCAAGATTGCCCGATTTGGCGACAACATGCGGGAAGTGTCTGTAACGGAAGGCGACAAAGTCGGTGCCCAGATGCAACTGGGATATTCCGTAAACGGTTATGGTGTGGGTGATCTCGTCGAATATGTCAGATCGTCGACAGACGAAGCGGTAGATCGTCTGATTTCTGAGTATGAAGACCAATATGAGTTGACACCGGTTCTGCAAAAAAATGGTGAAATGCGTTCATCGCTGCGTGAAGCGGCCCAAATAGAACTGGGGATCAAGGCGTTCCTCGAGGACGGAGGTTTTAAAGGCTTTACAACCACTTTCGAAGATCTGCATGGCCTGAGTCAGCTCCCGGGCTTGTCTGTTCAGCGCCTGATGAGCCAGGGGTATGGATTTGGCGCAGAGGGAGACTGGAAGACAGCGGCGCTTTTGCGGGCAATGAAGGTGATGTCGACAGGATTGAAGGGCGGTACTTCCTTCATGGAAGATTACACCTATCATTTTAATCCGGATTCCAATGGAATGAAGGTGCTCGGCGCACACATGCTGGAAATTTGCGAGTCCATAGCAGAGGGCAAACCTCGTCTTGACATAAAACCGTTATCCATTGGTGGGAAGGAAGATCCTCCCAGGTTGATCTTCAACGTAGCTCCGGGAAACGCCATCAACGCATCCGTCATTAATATGGGTAATCGGTTCCGGATGATCGTCAATGAAGTGGAAGCCGTCGCACCGGATGCCGATCTGCCTAACCTGCCGGTTGCCCGTGTCTTATGGCTCCCGAAACCTGATCTTCAGGTTGCCGCAGGTGCGTGGATACTTGCAGGAGGTGCCCATCATACCGGGTTCAGCAAGGCCCTGACCGCCGAATATATGGAAGACTTTGCAGAAATAGCGGGGATCGAATATTTGCTCATTAATGAGGATACACGGATCTCCGAATTCAAGAAAGAACTTCGGTGGAATGATGTGTACTATTCGATGAATAGCCGGAGCTGAGTTAAACATAGTAGATCTTAAGCAGGTTGACATCCTTATGTTTGGAACATGACATTAAGTATTAAATAACACTGAAGTTACGTCACATTAATTTATCGGAATAAGACCGATGACCTATCGACCGACTGACAAAAAGGATCCATTTTGTAAAAAGGAGCACTGACCGGCAAGAGAAAATTTGCAATAACAGATATCAAAATTCCCGGGATTGAAAACGATGATGGTGTCCTTTTAAAGATGAATTAATTAAAATAAATACGGGTTTTATTATGTAATGGACAGTAAGAAGCCTACCCCGGGCTTTATAAATAGGGAGTAAGATGAGAAAATCGCTACTTTTATTGGTTGTCATCGTTTGGGTTGCTGCTTGTCACAGGGTAACAGATTCAAGCAGACCCGGACTCGGTGAGAAGTTTACTGTAAAATTTGGCCAGCAGGTTCTGATACGAAGCGAAGCGCTGACAGTGAAGCTCGATTCTGTAACGGATGACTCCCGGTGTCCGAAGAATTCAGAGTGTTTCTGGGCCGGTAATGCCAGAATCGTACTTGAAGTTAACGGCAACAGCAGCCTGGCTCTTAACACGTATCTTGAACCCAAAGAGGCCGTCTTTCATAATTATCAATTCAAATTGGTGGACCTGCAACCATATCCGGAAATGCCCGGGCAGACAAAATTGAATGATTATGCGGCAGAACTTATTGTTACTAAATAGTAAGGCAGGGCAATCTTGAAAAAACGTTCTGGTTATAGCTGATTAATGAGTACGATTCTCAGTTGTATCGATTCCCGAAAGTAATTTCCATAAACCACAACTCAAAGTTATTTGTAAAATCATTGTATTCGTTTGAATTCACTGATATCTTTGGCACTGATAAATTTAGTTGCGGGTGATTATTGTCTGATACGGTTTACGGTTATATTCGCCGTAAAAACTCATGTGAGGATATTGGGATCGGTTATCGGTTGTCCAACAGGTCCTTTTGCTTATGTGATACTAAGCATATTTGAATATGTTACCCCAAAAGATAACATACTAACGAACTATTATAACGTAACATGCATACAAACGAATCGGAGCTTACACCATTTCCTGTTTTCCTGGAATCCTTCAAGAAGAGCATGTATCGCGTTTTTCATACACGCGAAAATATTGATGAATTTAGTTTACGACGTGGTATTCCTCCGTTCGTACTTCGGGAAATTATGAATACCAATCCTTTGTCTGTGGCAATTCCCACAGAATATGAGGGTCGCGGGTGTCACGTGCCTGAATGTCTCGCTTTGCTGGAGGCCGCATCATATGAGTCACTCGCCCTGTCACTGACCATAGGGATCAACCTTGCTTTATTTTTAATACCCGTGGGTAAATATGCGGATGAGCGAGTCCGTGCTTCTGTGTTTCACGATTTTATGAAAAACAAGAAGATGGGCGGTTTAATGATTACCGAGCCGGATTATGGCAGCGACGCTTTGCACATGCAGACAAGTTATACCCATGATGATGGTTTCTACCGGTTACAAGGAACAAAACATTGGGCGGGTCTGACCGGATGGGCAGATTATTGGCTTCTTACCGCACGGCGCCAGACCAAGTCGGGTGATCTCATGCGGGATATTGATTTTTTTGTATGCAATGTCAATGCCCCGGGTCAACACATCGTCGTTGACGAATATTTTCATAATCTGGGACTTTATATGATTCCATACGGCCGGAATCTCATAGATGTTAAGATTCCCGGCAGTCAGAAATTAACACCAAAGACAAACGGTGTTGGAATGATGCTCGATATATTGAACCGAAGCCGCCTGATGATGCCGGGCATGGGGATGGGGTTTGTAAAGAGGCTTCTTGATGAGGCGATCCAACATACCCGGCAGCGTAATATTGGAAAGAGTACCTTGTCGGAGTATGACCAGGTGCAGCAACGTTTGTCAAGGATGCAGGGCGCTTTCACGATTTTGTCTGCTATGTGCGCCTATAGCAGTAAACATGCCGATCGGAAGCATGATCTCTCGGGAAGCGGTCTGGAAGCCAATATCCTGAAGACCGTCAATACCGACCTGATGCAGGAATCGGCGCAGTCTCTTCTTCAACTTGTTGGCGCTGAAGGTTATAAGATCAATCATATAGCCGGGCGTGCCATTATTGACAGCAGGCCGTTCCAGATATTTGAGGGATCCAATGATATCCTATATGTCCAGATAGCAGATTCCGTGATGAAGATGATGAGAAAGAAGAAAGAGCAGAATCTGCTGATGTTTCTCAGGGATTATCCGCTATCGTCCCGGGCCTGCGATCATGTCAAAGATCTGATCAATTTCAAACCCGATCCCCACATGTCGCAGCGCAAGCAGGTGGAATTGGGACGCGCCATCGCCTATGTCTTTTCCATCGGTCTGTTAGTGGAACTCGAAGATGGCGGATTCAGAAAAGATCTGATCGACGGTGCCCGTATCATGTTGCAACAGGATATTACGAAAATGACGAGCGCCTATCACTTCGAAAACGAGACTAACGTTGTTGAAGACTACAACGATAATAGTTACTGGTTTGATTCGATAACCCAGGAGTCTTGAAACCGGAAGTCAGACATGATATAATATTATCTGTGCAGGACTGTTATCATTACTGGCTTTTCACCTGACGAGATTTAGGATATTGTGTGGTGAACGGGTTTATATACATTGTATTTTTTTTCATAATTTTAAGGAAACTACATAATTTCATAACGATAATTATTTAAATTATCCCCCGTTCAAAGAGGTGTGCAGCTAACAGTCTATATAAGAATAAATAAAAAAACTCGTGGATGGTTCTAAGTTGGAAGAGGAGAAAGTGTAGTTATGCTGATATCTGATCCACTAAATGAATGATGAATATTTCTGAAGAAGCGTTGCATTAGCCAGACAAGAAACATCAGATTTATTCAAGATCCACAGAATCGGTCATTTTGTAACAATTTGTAACAAATGGTACTCCCTTATTTAACCACAACGATTTTTCACAGCAGAAAGAAATTATATTCCGAATAGCTACTACCAATTTTTAAAATTACATTTAAAGGAAGACCTTGCATATTCTCGAGTTTGAGATCTATGTTTGATTAAACTGGTAAACGACAAAACATGCACATTTTGAAGGTACATCTTGTTTCGGAGACACCATTTGTCAGAAAGGGAAATGGTGTAAACACCGCATTTTTGGATTCTATCAATTTATTGCGGGAAAAAGGTGATATCGAAATTGTGGTTAATGAACAGGGCGAGGGTGATGTATTCCATTGCCACACATATGGTCCATACTATTTCTGGAAGGGACGGAACTATAAAGGCAGGAGAATACACACTGCTCACGTAATCCCGGATTCTGTCAAGGGGTCCATCCCGATGTGGAAGTACTTCATGCCTTTCTTCAAATGGTACTTCCGGAAGGTTTTTTCGTATGCCGATGTGGTCATTGCGTTGTCTCCAACTGTTGAGAAAGAGATTCGAAAGCTTGGCGTGACGACGCATATTGAAAAAATTTATAACCCTATTTTTATCGATCACTGGAAACGGACAAAAGAGCTGCGTGAAAAAGGCCGAAAGATGCTGGGCCTGTCGAAAGAGGACGTTGTGGTTTTAGGAGTCGGCCAATTACAGCCACGAAAAGGTGTTGAAGATTTTCTGGATGTCGCCGACGCAATTCCGGAAGCACGTTTTGTCTGGGTAGGAGGACGTCCCTTTGGGGCTCTGACCGAGGGTATCTCCCGAATCAATACGAGAATGGCCAAGTGCAGTGATCGTGTGAAGTTCCCCGGGATGCTGGACTTGAAAGATATGCCTGCCATTTATGCCGCTGCAGATGTCTTCATTTTCCCCTCTTACCAGGAAAATTGCCCGTTGGCACCCATGGAGGCTGCCGCCTCCGGACTCCCGGTCATATACAGGGATATCAAGGAGTATTCGGTTTTATACGAGCATTCGTACCTGAAAGCACGAAAAACCAGCGAGTTCATCGAGATTACCAGGCGACTGATCGACGATAAGGATTTTTATAAGGAAGCCGTCAAAACGTCGGCGACACTAATGACTCAGTTTGATAAAAATACCATAAGGAAAAAACTGGTCAGTTTATACTACGCATTAAGTCCTTATGCCTATGAAGCGGTAGACCAAATCCCATCAGAAGTAGCCAAGGCTGTATAATCTTTGTTAGGCCATTTCCCGTTCAGAAAGTGTTTGAACAGGCCGGACTCTTACATCGGCATACCAAACCTGGAAAATCGGCTCAGAAACTTGAGAAATCAATTTATGAATACTCACGGTTATAAGCCGGAAGGAGTAAGGAAGCCAGATATTTATCCGTTCGTACTCATGTCTTCTTAATGATCATTAGGGTAATGTCATCACTCTGCGGTACACCTTTTGCGTGTTGCCTGATCTCAGCTATCAATTTATCCTGGATCACATTCGCAGAATCATTTCGGTACTTTTTGACCGATGACAGCACGGCATCAAATCCCAGTTCCTCTCTTTTGTCATTCATCGATTCGGTAATGCCATCGGTGTATAACACCAGAATATCCCCGGAACCCATTTCGAGTGTTGATTGTCCATACACCACATCTTCCATAATACCAAGCAGTAACCCGGTCGCCTCCAGCATGACTGGTTCTTTGTCCTTTTTCAGCAGTATCGGATTGTCGTGACCACCATTGGTGTACATGATGGTATTGGTAAAGGGATCAAGAGCCCCGTAAAATAAAGTGGCAAATTTTGTGGATTCCGTGCTTCGAAAAAGTAGCTTATTGACATTTTTCAAGCACCCGGCACAGTTATTTCCGGTGAGGGCCTGGCTTCGTAGTGCTGCCTGCAGATTCGCCATAAGCATGGCAGCCGGCATCCCCTTTCCGGTAATATCACCGACACAAAATCCAAGCCACCCGTTATCGAGATACATAAAATCATAATAGTCACCACCAACCTCTTGTGCAGATATCGTAGTTGCGGAGAATTCATAGCCGTCAATCTGCGGTATCTCTTTGGGTAGCAGGTTTCGCTGAATCTCTCTCGCCATTCGCATCTCCTCACGAAGAGTAGTCAGTATCTTTTCCTCTTCATAGAGCCTCGCATTTTCTATGACGTGAGCCGACTGCGATGCGATAATCGATAAGAGTCTTTGATCCTCTTCCGTGAATAGTTCTGCGTTCTTTTTGTTGAACACAGCCAGGTAACCGATCAACTGACCCTTTATCATCAGTGGTACACAGAGCATTGAGTTGAAAGATATCTCATCATTCTTAAAAAACCGGAACATATCATCTTCACGAATGTTATTGCTTAGCAGTGGCTTCCGGTTTTTAAGCATCCACCCGGTGACCTGTCCGTCAAGCCTGAATGAAACTCTTTTTTGTGTGATATCCTGACGTCTGATCATCGTATGAAATGTCTGATCATCGTCGACATCACCCAGCAGACTGATAGTCCCTTCTTCCACATGCAAATGCCTGATACACTTGAATACGATTTGATCGATCACCGACTCAAGCGACTGGGTTGACGACACGGCAGTGGCGATGTCATTTAAAACAGACAATTCATTGACTGCCGACTGCAGTTTTCTATTTTCAGTTTCCAGTTTGTTGATTTCAAGCATATGCTTCCAGTCTTAATCCTCGAAATTATGGATCACGTATACATCTCTCCATTAATTATGAATATAATTATCCATAACCTGTTAGAATTTTATATCAAACACCTATCTGTCTAATTCTTCTATATATTGTTTGGTACATATATAGAGCGGTATATGGCTTACAGAAGGTTTTGCAAAACCTTCCATAAGTAATCTTGCCACACAGGTAGCATTTCGAAGGCTCTCCCAAAATCTGATACAGGGGTTGCACCATGTTAGGAGAATCGTTTCTCCACTATAAAATTACGGGAAAACTCGGCGAAGGCGGAATGGGTATGGTCTATCTGGCCGATGACTCAAAGCTCAAACGAAGAGTCGCTTTAAAATTCCTGCCCGGATATATCTTACACAGCACCGAAGAACGCGAACGGTTTAAAGTTGAAGCCCAGGCTGCCGCAGCACTGAATCATCCTAATATCACACAAATTTATGCGATCGAAGAGAGTGGTGATCAAATCTTTATCGTGATGGAATATGTTCAGGGGAAAGAATTAAAGGAAGCTATTCAATCACAAAACCTGACAATTGATCAAAAGACACGGATTACGCTGCAGATTTGTGACGCATTGAAACTTGCGCATGATAAGGGGATCATTCACCGCGACATAAAATCCACGAACATCATGCTCGATGAAAGTGGAAATGTGAAAATCATGGACTTCGGCCTGGCGAAAATCCTGGGTTCTGCACAAATCACGAGTCCAGGGACTACAGTTGGGACCATGGCTTATATGTCTCCTGAACAGATCACTGGTGAACCTGCCGACAGGTGTTCGGACATCTGGTCTTTTGGGGTATTGCTGTATGAACTATTCACTGGAAAGATGCCCTTTACCGGCGTTTATGAACAGGCCCAAATGTATTCGATACTTGAGGAGGAACCGGAACCTGTGTCAGCTGTTGATCCCTGGATTCCGGGAGAGGTAGAGCATGTTATTAACGGATGTCTGGTGAAGGATATGCAAAACCGCTATGCCTCTTTTGATGAGATCATCGCCGACCTCTCCGAATCGCCGATCACCGGTACGAATGGGCAGCATCGGTCCATGAAAAGGAGGGATCAAAAATCGCGGTCTAA
>DATFNI010000270.1:0-5404 GCA_035266485.1 Balneolales bacterium | reverse complement strand
GAAAGAACCCGGTCGGACCTTGAAAAAAAGAATTTCAATAACCATTTGCGTCGGCTCTATCACAAGCTCGACTCTATTCGAGAAGAGGAAAGCAAACGAATTGCACGGGAAATCCATGATAACCTGGGCCAGGTTTTAACTACCTTAAAGATCGAGTTGTCATTGCTTGATAATAAATTGATGAAAAAAAATAATGATGTTGCTGATAGTATGAGTATGATGTTCAGCCTGCTTGAAAAAAATATGGAAGTGGTCAGAGACATATCGCGTGAATTGCGTCCACCTGTTCTGGATTACATGAATCTGACAAAAGCGATTGAATGGCAGGGAGAATTATTTCAGGAAAAGACAGGTGTGAAGTTCAGCCTGCACACAGTTCCTTCGAAAATTGACCTCGATGAGCATCGATCGACCACTCTGTTTCGGATATTTCAGGAATGCCTGACCAATATTACCAGACATTCAAAAGCCAGCGAAGTCTGTGTTCAAATTTTTTTGCGGGATGGCAATTTGATGATGCAGGTAATCGATAATGGAATAGGAATCACGGATGAAGAGGTGAACAGCACGCGGTCACTTGGCATATTGGGTATGAAAGAGAGGGCTCAGGTATGGAGCGGAGAAGTAGATTTGGTTGGAGGAAAAGGAGAGGGGACAACCGTTACCATTCAAATTAAATGCGATTCAAATGTATGAATAAAAATATTGAAGCCATTCGTATTTTAATTGCAGATGATCACCCGGTATTTCGTCAGGGCTTATACCGTGCCTTTTCACAAGCAAAAGACCTGCAGGTGGTCGCCGAAGCCGTAAACGGACCAGAATTGTTGGAAAAAGTCCAGGAGTTCGAATTGGATGTCGTATTGCTTGATATTTCGATGAATGGTGAAATGAGTCTGGATTATATGAAGGAATTAAAAACCCGGTTTCCGAAGTTACCGGTAATCGTATTGAGTGTTTACCCAGAGGGACATTTCGCCATGCGTTATATTAAAGCGGGAGCGTCCGGCTATCTTACCAAAGAGAGTCCACTGGCTACATTAATTCAGGCAGTCCGAAAAGTGGCGGTTGGTGGTAATTTTTTGAGTCTGGAATTTATGGAAAAAATGGCTTTCCAGGCATCCGCGGGGAATAAGCCGCTTCATGAATTGTTGACGGATCGTGAATTCCAGGTGTTTCAGCTTTTGGTTTCCGGGAATTCCCTGACCACGATTGCTAAAAAACTGTTTATCAGTGTAAAGACGGTGAGCGCTCACCGCAGCCATATCATTCAGAAAATGAATGTGGAATCCAATACCGAACTGATTCAGTATGCCATTTTTAACAAACTGATCTGACTCCGTATTACAGGTAACCGACCCCCCCCCTCCTTATATTGCTTAACCCTCCTTTCCGTAATCGTAGGTATATGTATCTAAATCGAATAATGGAGCTTGTCAGAAAAACGCTTACTCATCATTAGAAAAGTTCCAATTGTAGAAGCAGGCATCTCTTATTTAATAATAAAGCTTCGCCGATTATGTTTTCCTTTTGGGTTATTTAAACTCCTCAAAAGTTGCAAAGGCCTGATTTTCGCCCTAATGCTTTTCAAACTGAAAATTAGAATGCTCGTTGTGCAGAAAAAGCGATAGGGAAATTTAAAGGCTCAATATTGTTTTTTGGGAGTTTAGGGGGTTGATAGATGTTTGATCAACCTTAATTGCCACTTTGGTTAAAACCCAACCACAAGGAGTCATTTTCTATGCGTTTAAATCGAAGGAAATTCTTGCAGGTGAGTGCCGGTGTAGCTTCGGCTATGGCGCTTTCAAGTAAGAGAGTCGGTGCTCAGTTAAAGCCCGTAGTCAAGGTAGGCAATCCTCTGGATTCTTATCCTGACCGTCGTTGGGAAGAAGTTTACCGCGACCAGTATAAGTACGAACGTTCCTTTACGTATTGCTGTTCCCCGAATGACACACATCAGTGTCGTGTTCGGGGATTTGTGCGTAATGGCATCCTGATGCGTATCGAGCAGAACTATGACCATCATAAGGTCAAAGATTTGTACGGTAACCAGGCGGACGCCGCATGGAACCCACGCATGTGTCTGCGCGGAATGACCTTCCCGCGTCGTGCATACGGTCCTTACCGGAACAAATATCCGATGATTCGTGTTGGCTGGAAACAGTGGGCGGATGACGGATTTCCGTATCTGGATAAAGAGAACCGTGAAAAGTATAAGTTTACCAGCCGGGGAACGGACGAGTTCGTTCGTATGACCTGGGATCAGACCTTCACCTATCTGGCGAAGGGTCATGTTGCTGTAGGTAAAGCTTACAGTGGCGCCCGTGGTGCTCAGCGCTTGAAAAACGAAGGCTATCAGCCTGAGATGATCGAAGCGATGGGTGGATCCGGCCCCCGTACTTTTAAGTATCGTGGTGGTATGGGTCTGTTGGGCGTTATCGGTAAGTATGGTATTTACCGCCTCGCCAACATGGTGGGTTTGCTGGATGCGATCATTCGTGGTCGCGGACCCGGTCAGGTATTGGGTGGACGCGCATGGTCCAACTACACCTGGCATGGCGACCAGGCTCCGGGACATTCCTGGACGCATGGTATGCAGACTCCTGATATCGACTTCGCGGATCATCGTTATGCGAAGTTGACCATTCAGTGGGGTAAAAACCTCATTGAGAACAAAATGCCGGAAGCTCACTGGTACACGGAAATCATGGAACGCGGCGGCACACTCGTTACCGTTGCTCCCGAGTACAACCCGCCGGCAACCAAGGCGGATTACTGGATTCCCTGTCGTGCCGGTTTGTCTGATATTTCCATCTTCCTGGGCGCCGCCAAGATCATCATGGATGAAGGTCTGGTCGATGTGCCTTACGTCAAGCAATACACCGATATGCCGCTTCTGGTAAGAACCGACAATCTGATTCGCCTGCATCCGGATGATTTTATTCCTGGATATAAAGCTCAGGCGCTTCCGAAAGACGGCTTCACCACCAAGTGGATGAAGAACTTCAATCGGGATAAAATGCCTGACTTTGTTGTATGGGATACCAACACCAACAAGCCTGTGCCTATCACTCGTGAAGACATTGGCGCCAAGATGCTGAAGAAGAAGATTGATCCGGCGCTTGACGGTGTATTTGACATCAAGTTGGTTAGCGGTAAAACCATTACGGTAATGCCTTTGTACGAAATGTACAAGTTTCATCTGAAAGACTATGACCTGGATACGGTTAACCAGATCAGCCACGCTCCAAAAGATTTAGTGGTTCGTCTGGCTCGTGATATCGGTACCATCTTGCCGGTTGAGATTCACTACGGTGAAGGTATCAACCATTACTTCCATGCCACCATGCACAACCGTGCTTCGTATGTTCCTCTCATGTTGACGGGTAACGTTGGACCGAAAGGTTCCGGTTCTCACACCTGGGCAGGTAACTACAAAGCGGGTAACTACCAGGGATCTCACTGGTCGGGACCGGGTTTCGCAGCGATGGTTGCGGAAGATCCCTTTAATGTTGTCCTTGACCCAGCCAAGAACGTTGACTGGAAAAATGTTAAGGGTTACCTGAAGGGTGAGGAAGTCAGCTACTGGGCGCATCGTGATAAGGCTCTGATCGTTAATACCCCACGGTATGGACGAAAAGTATTCACGGGTCGTACTCATATGCCGACTCCGACGAAGCTTGTATGGTTCGTTAACGTTAACGTTATCAACAACGCGAAGTGGTTCTACGAGTTGGTGTTCAACACGAACAACAACGTAGACATGATCGTTGCTCAGGATATCGAGTTCACGGGTTCTTGTGAGTATTCCGATATCGTTCTCGCTCCGAACTCTTGGGCGGAATTCGAGAGTTACGAGATCACTTCCGCTTGTTCCAATCCGTTCCACCAGATTTGGGGTGGCACCGGTATTAAACCCATCTTTGACACGATCGACGATAACCTGATTCATCGGGAATTCGCCAAGAGAATGTCTCAGGTGACCGGTGACAAACGGTTTGCGGACTTTATGAAGGTTTACGAAGGGGCAGCTCCCAACCGAACGAAGGCGATGATTCGCCGGTTGTTCACCACGTCGACCACTGGTATGGGTTACAACATCGACGATATCATCAACGGCAAGTACGGTGAGCCGGGATGTTGTCTGATGCTGTTCAGAACCTACCCGCGGTCTCCGTTCTGGGAAATGTTCACTGAGTCCAAGCCTTACTACACACCCAACGGTCGTATCCAGTTCTATAATGACGAGCCGGAAGCGATTGAGTATGGTGAAAACTTCATCGTTCACAGAGAAGGTCCGGAAGCAACGCCTTACCTGCCGAACGTTATCGTATCCACCAACCCTTACATCCGACCTGACGATTACGGTATTCCGGAAGAAGAGCAAGATCCGGATCTCCGTCACGTTCGAAACATCAAGAAGCCCTGGTCCTCTGTACGAACGACCAAAAACTTCTTGTGGGAGAAAGGGTATCGGTTCTACTGTGTAACGCCTAAATCCAGGCATACCGCGCATTCGTCCTGGGCGACGACTGACTGGAACATGATCTGGAACAACAACTTTGGTGATCCTTACCGAATGGATAAGCGATCTCCGGGTGTTGGTGAATGGCAAGTGCACATGAACCCGTTCCTGTGTAAAGACCTTGGTATCAATGACGGCGACTACATTTATTGTGACGCCAACCCGGCCGATCGGCCTTACATGGGTTGGAAGCCGTCAGATCCTCGATACAAGGTTGGCCGCCTCATGTTGCGCGCGAAGTACAACCCTGCGTATCCATACCACACCACGATGATGAAACATGCAACGTGGATTGGTACTGAGCGTACGGTTAAAGCGCACGAAGAACGGCCGGACGGACGCGCGATGTCTATGACTACTCCTTACCAGAGTAACTTCCGGTATGGTGGTCAGCAGTCCATCACGCGATCTTGGTTGATGCCTATGCATCAGACAGACAGTCTGTTCCATAAAGCAAAATCCAAGATGAAGTTCAAGCACGGGTATGAAGCAGACAACCACGCCGTTAACGCGGTTCCGAAAGAAACCTTGGTTAAATTCTCCAAGGCTGAGGACGGTGGTCTGCATGGTAAGGGACTTTGGGAACCTGTTCGTACGGGTTACACTCCTGAGTCTCCGTTGAAAGATCGCTTTGCTGAGATGTATCTCGCGGGGCAATACACTCGCGTTAAGATCTAAGTATTTGGGGATGAGGGCCCTTCGGGGCCCCCAAACCTGATGTGGTCTTTCGTGACACATATTAGCAACCAGAATCGGTAACCATTGGTTCCGGTTTTAATGGAGGTTAAAAAATGCCTGAAGTATATAACTGGCAGTTGGGTCGTATGGCGACCTATGTGTACGAGGAGAAACACCCGAAGGAGCAGTTTACCTTCGTTT
>DATFNI010000269.1:0-2381 GCA_035266485.1 Balneolales bacterium | reverse complement strand
GAGGATACCGCTTGTCAAACCACGCATTGTTCACAGCTATGCTTAAGCGAATCCATAATCTGAGGAACCGTATGCGGGAAATCCGCTCGTACGGGTCTGTGGGGGAGCGGGGAGGTAACGAACCGCTCTACCCGGAGATTGGCCGGGCGTGTAACAACGAATACGCGCGTTGCTCTTTTCCGCGCTGGGTCAATCCCTCAAGCCCCTTTTCTAACTCATCATTACCCAAAACTCAGAAAATGTGGATAAGTTGGGAAGTGGTATCTTATCCTATGTAAAACCACTCTTAACGGAATGCAAGTCTGTTCAATCGGCCTCCCTAAAACTCCAACGCACACCCAACGATACCAGTTAAATCTGTTCTGTGATTTTGCAAAAAGTCCCTCGTCCCGATAGGGACCCAATATCGGTAGAAAATGGAAGCCCCTCTCCCTATACCGTGCCGGTAGGTACGGTATATGTACCAGACGTCTCAATCCGAATACCCATGATTACAAAAGAATGACCTTTTGAAGCAGTCACCAGCTCCTTCAAATTATAAAAATAAAAGAATAATTCATTTGTGTAAGGGTGAGCTTACAAAAGAGTCTTCTTAAATAGGAAACCTCAACATACTGTGCCACAAAACATATCCATCATTATAACTAACTATGGCAAACACCTATACACAAATCCACATCCAAGCTATCTTCGCCGTTCAAAATAGATATTGCCTGGTTCGGAAGAAATGGAAAGACGAATTATATCAATACATCACCGGAATTATCCAAAACCAGGGACACAAGATGCTTCAGATTAACGGAATGCCGGACCATGTACATGTCTTGTTCGGGATGCGGCCGAGGCAGGCCCTATCCGATTTAATGAAAATGATAAAGAAGGATTCCTCAGGATGGATCAACCAAAAAAGGTTTATCCCTGTCCGTTTTTCATGGCAAGAGGGATATGGCGCCTTTTCATATTCCAAATCACAGGTGCCGCGTGTGATTACATACATTAAAAACCAGGAAGAACATCACAGAAAAAGAACCTTCCTGGAAGAATATGTTGCCCTTTTAGAGGCAGCTCATGTGGAATACGATGAACGCTACCTGTTCAAATCGGTCCTTTGACATATTCCATACCTGACGGCATGGCATTCGGAAAGGAGGCTGGGGTTTCTACCGATATTGGGTCCCTAACGGGACGATTCCAGACAACCTGGCTATTTTAAGTGCCAGAATGACGATGCAGAAATGTTGATTGGTCTGCCTAAAAGGCACGCTATTTCTAAAGTTATCCACAGTTTTACACGCTAAAAAATTTGGGTAATGATGAGCTTTTCTAAGGGGGAAAAGTTCTCCTGAACTTCTCATCTTTCAAATTTGCTCTTTTCATACCATCATAATGCCATAGTTTATCAAGACCTCAGGCTAGTTTAACTCTTTGTCCGCGAGAATCCGTGTCATCTGTGTTGTCCGTATTCTATTCTTTTTACCTTCGATTTTAATCTCAAAGTCACGCTAAATATCGATAAGTGGGAAGGGGTTAGAAGATGAAATCGAATTTACAAAAGGCATAAAAACGGTCAGCTATAAACAACGGGTTTCATCTGCAAGATTTCCTCTGCAAAAAGGAAAGTCTCGTCTTCCACTTCTTTCCATGACCTGGAGGTATACTTGCAAGCTATGACATGGGAGGCGGCCGACGGAAAATTTCGTTTCCTTTTTAAGTCATCAGGTGTTGCAAGGTATTTGAACATATTGAGTATCGCGGGAACCGATACCCGCTGGTCCTGCAGCTGCTTATTTTTATAGAAGTAGCCTACAAAGACCGGGCACTTAATGCGCCTGTATGTGGAATCGCACATAGTCTTGTAAATCAAAGTACGCAGCGAATTCAGACTTTGGAGATCGTATGAAGGGTACCAGTATTGTTTTTCAAAAGGATCAATGGACTGAATATGGAAGCTGTTCCGCCATCGCATGAGTCCGTTAAAAAGAAAGCCACCGGAGCGACGCGTTATCCAATCGATGCGGGGGTTATAAAACCTGATCAACGGCGAATAAGCGATCACAGCCTTGATTTCAGGTAAGATACTCGCCAGGTACAAGGCAAGAGATGCACCGGTCGAAGTCCCCATTAAATAGATATTTTGCCCAAGTTCCTTCCCGATTTCCACGGCTTTTGAGGCGGATTCCAATAATTTTTGCGGTGTCAGTTCGCTGAGCCGGTCTTGCTTCAGGCCATGCCTGGAAAGACGCGATAAGTAGAGGTTCATACCAAACCGGTGTGCAAAATCCCGATGAGTCGGAAATCCTTCCCCCTGGCTGGCCGTGAAACCATGAAGGTAGACAAGCACATTTTTTGTTTTAGCATATTTCTGATCCCGATACCAGACG
>DATFNI010000268.1:0-2952 GCA_035266485.1 Balneolales bacterium | reverse complement strand
ATAGGATCCGACATTATATAATAGTGCAGCCCCGGAGCGCCTTTCTCAAGGAGTTCCAGCGATTGCTTTTTGCACCAATCGATACCGATCTGTCTGGCCTGATCCGGATGTTCAGCCAGTTCGGAGGCCAATTCGCCCGGCAGATTCACAAAAAAGGTTCTTGGAAGTGAATTGAGGTTACTGGCCCGGGTTATCACCTTTAACCCAGGTACTATGGGCACGGTGATACCGGCAACGCGGCATTTATCAACAAAGCTGAAATAGGCATCATTATCGAAAAACATCTGAGTCACGATGTAATCGGCTCCGGCATCGACCTTTTCTTTTAAATAACGGACATCCCATTCCAGGTTGGGAGCCTCAAAGTGTTTTTCCGGATATCCGCCCACGCCGATACAAAAATTTGTAGCCTGGGCATCGATCAGTTCTTCCAGATAGACGCCCTCGTTCATCCGCTTAATCTGGCGGACCAGATCGATGGCATATGGGTTAACAGAACGATCAGGAGCAACGGGCTTGGGAGCCGCATTATCTCCGCGTATTGCCAGCACATTATCAATGCCCAGGTAGTGCAGCTCGATAAGGGCATCCTCGGTCTCCTCTTTGGTAAATCCGCGACAGATAACATGCGGAACCGGGTCCACGCCGTACCGATGCTTTATCGCAGCACAGAGTCCAATGGTACCGGGCCGTTTGCGCTTGATGTGCTTCTTCATTTTACCGTCAGGAAATTCCTCATAATATGCTTCGGCAGCGTGTGAGGTCACGTCGATGAAAGGTGGCCGAAACCGCATGACTGCATCGAGTGATTCAAATACCTGTTGAACGGAACTCCCCCTTTTGGGCGGTATGATCTCGAACGATATCAGTGGCCCGTCAGCTTTTTCGTAGTGCTCAATAACTTTCATTTATATCAATTCTCAGTATCTTTAGATCTTGTTGATATGCCTGATACGACAGACACCCATTTGTTCCTTCACATGAATAAGGACGTAATTTAACAGTCATGTAGTGTAAGGATACCACGATTACCAATTTATTTCCAGTTAGATCAGAATTCAGCTATGCAATTGCTTGTTAACATCGACCATGTTGCCACACTGCGAAACGCGCGCGATGAAGGATACCCCGATATTGTGGAGGCCGCCCGTGTCTGCGAGGATGCCGGGGCCCGTGGCATCGTCTTCCATCTCAGGGAAGATCGCCGGCATATTCGGGATAATGACGTGACACGCCTGAAACAATCCGTGCGCGGACTCATCGATTTTGAGATGGCTGCCACAGACGAAATGTTGAGAATATGCAGCGAGATCCAGCCGGACCTCTCCACGCTTGTTCCTGAGAAGCGCCAGGAGCTTACCACCGAGGGTGGACTCCAGATGGGAACACTCTATAAAGATTTCGAACAACGCGTTGTCCCGTTTCTAAAGAAACATGGTGTAGCCATCAGTCTTTTCATCGATCCGGTTTTGGATGATGTCAAAAGAGCCGCCGACCTGGGCGTCGAAGCTGTTGAGCTGCATACCGGAACTTATGCCAACGCTTCCACCAAAGAAGACGAGAAACACGAGCTCGGCCGTCTTGTAAAGGCGGGCGAACTGGCCCATTCAAACGGGCTGCAAGTCAATGCCGGTCATGGCCTGGACTTTGAAAATACCGCAGCACTTATCAAGGCGATTCCATTCCTGCATGATGTCAGTATCGGCCATGCCCTGATCTGCGATGCTTTATTCAACGGCCTTGCCAACTCCGTGCACCGTATGGCGGCCATCATTCACGGCAACTGACAATACCGATGCAAAAAGAACCGCAAGAACCGTCTGGTGAACCAACGCCACACAAATCGGGTTATGTGGCGCTCATCGGCAAGCCAAATGCCGGGAAATCTACGTTATTCAATACCCTTGTCGGATCACGTCTTTCGATTACCACACCCAAGCCGCAGACGACTCGCCACCGTATACTGGGCATTTATTCAGACGACAGGGCCCAGATCATCTTCCTCGACACCCCCGGTATCATCCGGCCCAAATACCGGCTGCAGGAAGCGATGATGGGTCAGGTTGACCAGACCCGTCAGGATGCCGATATCGTCTTATATATATATGACGTGACGCAAGCTGCTAATATGGATGTGCCGGTTGATCTGCTCAATTCATTCGGGAAACCGGTTCTCCTGGTCTTGAACAAGATGGACCTGATTGCAACGAAAGCCGGACTGCCCGTTGCAGAAACCTTGGGCAAAACATACCCGTTTGCGGGTATTTTCCCGGTTTCGGCTTTGAAAGGCGCCGGCATTGACGAACTCAGAAAAGAATTGATCAGGCGCATGCCTCCCGGCCCGCCTTTTTACCCTAAGAACCAGATATCCGAACACCCGGAGCGTTTTTTTGTCGCAGAGCTGATCCGTGAACAGATATTCCTGCTGTACCAACAGGAGATTCCCTACTCAACAACGGTAAATATCATTCAGTACCGGGAAGGAGATGAAAAGGATATTATAGAAGCTGAAATTGTCGTAAACCGGGAGTCACAAAAAGGTATCCTGATAGGAAAAGGCGGTTCAGCGCTGAAAAAGACCGGGATTGCCGCACGAAAATCTGTCGAATCCTTCCTTGGCAAGAAAGTCAGGCTCAATCTTTTTGTGAAGGTCCGGGAAAAATGGCGCGATCGCGACTCCTTCCTGCGTTCTTTCGGATATGAATAACATTAATGAGTATCTGGAATCATATCAATTTCACATAACTTCCAGCGGTTTTAATTCAAAAAGCCACAGAAACATAGATTGACACAGAATATTTTTCATGTATTTCTATGCTTCCGTGGCTTTTAATAACAGTGCAGTAATTCCGGATAGTTTTTTTACACAAAATCTACAAATCTATCATTCTTATCATGAAACTACGTTTTTGGCTACTGCTGTCCCTGCAGACGCTTCTGTTAACGGCCCCC
>DATFNI010000267.1:0-3256 GCA_035266485.1 Balneolales bacterium | reverse complement strand
CTTCACGCATTAGTCGTTTCAAACGGTTCCGTTGAACAGCGTTGCCATATTTTCGTGATACAGCAAGGCCCAACCGGGAGTATCCCAAACCATTATCTCTATAGACGAGTCTAATATCACCAGAGTTCAGTCGCCTGCCTTTGCGCATAGCGGAAAAATCAGCCTTACTGCGCAAATGCAACAACTTTGGAAACCGCTGATTCAGGCGCTGAGGCGCTGACGACCCTTTGCGCGACGACGGTTTAGAATCGCACGACCGGAACGGGTTGCCATACGTGCGCGGAAACCATGGCGACGTGCCCTACGGATTTTACTTGGTTTGTATGTAAAGCTCATGGTTTTCTCCTGAGGCTCTGTTGCTTTTAAAAAATGGTCGCGCATCATAAATGGACGGCGGGAAGAGTCAAGTATCTATGCAAAATCAGTTTTTTTCTATCAACTTATTATATTAAATTCCAGGCGCTTGTTTTCGGCCGATAGTCTGAAATTAAAAACCACGTTGTATGACTAAATTACAGTAAAAAAATATCTCGTGAAAAGCTGTGTAGTCTGCCCTCAATCTACTGTGGATGGATTGGGCATAAGCGCTTTTAATTCGGACTTAAGTCACTCTATTTGGATTTATACCTATCTGCTCCACAGGGTCAGATGCTTCCCATGCACAAGCTGATGAACATGGGAGTACTGGTAAACATAGCTCAAAAGCTACTTATCCACACTATCCACAGCCACCTATGATGACGATGATTTTTTAAAAAAGAGGTGTAAGCAGGTAATCAACAAACAACTCCAGCTCTTTATCCCATCCAGGATAATGAGAATATTGCCAATATTCATTTTATTACCAGCCCCTACAGAGGCTATTGTTATACGATGACATGTCGGAAGGGATAAATTTATACCTGCTTCCTGATGGAACTGGATGATAACCAGGAAGCATGTACAATTCTGGCAATGACGATTGAAAACACATCCCCACTTTGGCAGCAAATTTCAGATCGGTTGAAAGACGAGATCTCGGTATCGCGTTTTGACGCATGGATACGCCCTGTTTCAGCGACTCAAGATGGCCAGAAACTGACTATTGCCGTCCCCAGTCGTTTTTTTATGGAAGGATTGAAAAACAGTTATGCAGCACGCATTACCGAGTTATCAGCAGAAATTTCCGGCACCGATATTGATCTTTCCTATCAGGTTGATACATCACTGGCGACACAGGGTGACCGAGAACCCGGTATTCCTGAAGAAGCCGATTTATTATTAGTTGATGGTTATATTGATCCGCGATTTACATTTGAGAATTTCATTGTTGGTTCCGGTAATGAATTCTGTCATGCAGCAGCTCAGGCTGTGGCTGAAAAGCCAGGTGCGATTTACAATCCGCTATATCTCTATGGTGGTGTTGGTCTGGGTAAAACCCACCTGATCAATGCTGTTGCCAATACACTGATTTCAAAAAATCACTACCGAATCGCCTATCGGACAGGCGAGCGTTTTACCAATGAGCTGATTCAGGCGATCCGCAACGGATCAACCGATAATTTTCGTAACCAATATCGTCAGGTTGATATTCTGATTATCGATGATATTCAGTTTATTGCCGGCAAGGATCGTACTCAGGAAGAGTTCTTTCACACATTTAATGCGCTGTACGAAATTAAAAAGCAGATCATCCTGACATCTGATCGAAGCCCGCGTGATTTGACGAACCTGATGGAAAGGTTGCGTTCACGTTTTAACTGGGGATTGGTCGCTGACATTCAGCCGCCTGATCTGGAAACCAGGTTGGCCATTCTTTCCAGTAAAGCGGAACTGGCTGGTGTTCAGATGGACCGGGATGTAGCCAATTTATTGGCGACCAGAATTACCAATAACGTACGAGAACTGGAAGGTGCACTGACCCGGCTGACTGCCCATGCGACACTTACCGGCCGAACGATTGATGTCACTTTCGCTCGCCATGTTCTGCGCGATTTGTTACATGAAGAGGTTCGAGCTATTTCTGTTGAGGATATTCAAAAGCAGATCGCTGCCTACTACAATATCAATATCCGTGAAATGTCTTCCAGTAAACGAAGCCGTACCGTTGCTTTTCCACGACAGATAGCCATGTATGCATGCAAGGAACTAACAACCATGTCCTTACCTGAAATCGGAGCGAGATTTGGCGGTAAGGATCATACTACGATCTTGTATGCCGTTAGAAAAATTTCAAAAATGCGTGACGAAGATGAAGATTTTGATGAAGAAGTAAGCCGTATTATAGCTCAGTTGAGACGCTGACCGAAAGTAAAATCGAGTGCATAATGACGGGTATAAAAAAGCTGTGGAACACCTCCCGGACAACTGTGGATTGTTTGAGTATAAGGTTGTTTAACGCTAAGCTAGGCAGCCGGATGTATGGTTGTTCCCATATTATCCACCAATCATATGCACAGTTTTACACAGGATGAATACAGGGTAAGGGTAGATGTTTCAGTGAGTAAGCTATTTATTCACACTATCCACAGCTCCTGTGATGACGATGATCATTTTTAAAAAAGATTGAAAAGAGGAAACAGGAATGAAAATAACTTTATCCAGAACTCCCCTGTTACAGTTGGTTCAGCGTTGCCAGAGCATTGTTGAGAAAAGACATACAATCCCGATTTTGGCAAATGTTTTAATCGAAGCGAACCAGAAAGGCATCACCATGACTGCGACAGATCTGGAAGTGGGTATCCGAAGCCATATTGATGGTAGTGTTGAAGAAGATGGCACTGCTACCGTATCAGCCAAAAAACTGTTTGAAATTATTCGTGAACTGGATGCGGAGATGGATGTATCACTGACAACGGGCAATGGATTTATATCTATCGTCAGTGGATCGTCCCGTTTCAGAGTGAATACCCGGCCTGCTGACGAATATCCGGCTATGGCAGAGCAGCAGGATGCAATCAAGATAGTACTGCCCGGGAATGCTTTGGCAGACATGATTGCTGCAACATCCTTTGCCATGTCAAATGATGAAACTCGTAAATACCTGACTGGCACACTGTTTGAACTGGATGATAGTCAAAATCTGCGGCTCGTTACGACAGATGGCCATCGCCTGGCACTATCAGAAATACGCTTACAACAGGCTGCTGGTACTGCTTCCTGTATTGTGCCGAAGAAAGCTGTTCTAGAAATCAGAAAACTGTGCGAAGAAAATCAGGGCCAGGTCGAGTTGTTGATCAGTGAACGCCAGATCCGATTGGTAGCAGGCTCCAATACG
>DATFNI010000266.1:0-3403 GCA_035266485.1 Balneolales bacterium | reverse complement strand
ATCGGTTTAACAAAACGGGGAATCACATAGTATGGGTCACGGTTCAGCCACCTGCAGGCAGTGAACTATTTGTTCCCAAACCGGTTGTTGTGAATAGATTGCCGGTTCAGGTTAATGCCGTTTCGCTCGCAGTAACTCCTGAGAGGGTAAAAGAGGGGCAACCCGTATTATTGCAGACTGAATTTAAGTCATCGATCCACAATATTCGATATCGCTTTTATTTAGGAGAGACACCCACTTCGTACACGAAATGGACGTCATCACCGGGCATCAGACATGGTTACCCGTCGAGGGGAACATACAAGGTTTTTGCGGAGATTGGAGTATCGGTAAATAATCGAGTGAGATTACTTACGAGGAGTGTTACCAGGGAAGTGACCGTTGAAGCTGCACCTTCACCACAGACCATTGGAATCAAATTATTAGCTGACAGAACACTGGCCTATACCGGAGAGGAGTTCAGGTTCACACTGAGTCCTTCTGAAGCGGTATTAAACAACGCAATAAAAATCATTTTTGATTTCGGAGACGGCACCAGAACTGAGATGGATCCCGGAACCTATGTTGCAACCCACCGGTATAAAGATGCGGGACATTATACCGTTACCGCATTCATTCGATCAGTCCCGATATTGACCCATGTTGCTCCCGTTCCAGCTATTGAAAATACGGTTGATGTTCAGGTTGATAACGTTCCTCTGAAAGTCGATCCGTTCAATACCGAAACCGGGAAGACTGTAACATTCGAAGTCGGATTTCGAACCGATGACCCGCAAATCAGGTATCGGTTCGTCTTTGGAGATAACTCACCGCCTACTGACTGGAGTAGCGAACCGATTACGACACACCGTTACACTTCACCAGGAAGTTATCATGCTTATGCAGAAATCGCTGCTCGATCGGACACGTCATTAGTCCCCATAGCCCGAAGTAGTGCCAGAACCGTTACTGTTTCTTTGAAACCGGTTGTCACGAATCCACCCGATAACCCGTTCAGTGAGGCGTGGATATATGTCATCCTGCTGCTTGTTGCTGCGTCTGCTATTTATTATCGGATGCGAACATATCACTCCGCCCGACAAATGCAAGTTGAACCAAGAGTCGATAAGGGGGAACAAAGTGTAAGCGATGGTAAGAAACTGGCCTTGAACTACGAAATCCGGTGTAACCCGAATTATAAGAATGGTGACTACAAGCTAACTGCGAGCCAACCGCATTTGATCCAAAACATTAGGAGGAAAAAATGAGCAGTTCATCTGTTATTTTGAGTGATATTTTCGGCGTATCCCGGGACGGTTCTTCCCAACAGGATAGTCCATGGGATAAACTATCAGGAAAAATCAAAGAAGAGATAAAGGATATAAAATGGCCCGGTTCACTATCTGGTTTCTCAAAAAAAAACGGTGAATTGCTGAATATCAAGATACCGGACATTTTAGTTGCTTCGTGGAAAAAAGAACAGGCTGTTCAGGATATCATTGATGAATCTGCAACTTCACCAGACGAAACCTTTTATATTGAACTCGTCGAACATACGATCAAAAGTGAACATCATCCATATATTGAATTGATCGCAAAAGGTGTGGTTCTGAAAAAGATCGATTTTTTGCTTTCAATATTGTTTAAACTGAAGGGCTTTGTTTTAAAAATAAAGGATGGGAAAATAGAGGAAATACAAACAGGCAATTGTCAGATAGAAGGCACTTTTAAATATCAGGATATAACGTTAGCCCGAAAAGAACTTTCACCCATTAAATTACCAGGCACCATTCCCGTGAATGGAATACCTCCGGATGGTGCCGTCAGATAATTTTTAGATCTGATAATGCCAAATAACAGCACACTTAACGTCGGCATCATAAGCCAGGTATAACGTATCTTTATAAATTATTGTTTTTATAGCAAAAAACTACCTTCGACTACTATCTATTATCTATTATCTATTATCTATTTTATCCCTTCTTTCCTGCAGTTCTTTCCAGGTTGTCAGGATGATTCCTTCTTTCTTGATATATGCTTTCAATCGGGGATCCAGCATGGCCAGCAGATCGGCTTTACGCAGATTCCCGGAATCAGATATGTATTTGAAATCAGGTGAGGGGTCTGTACAGTGCATAATGACCAGAGTTACACCCGGCTGGAGTTTTTTGAACGATTCAATGTATTTGTCCGTCCTCCACTGCTGCAGTCTTTTATCAGAGGAAGCAACACCTTTGGGCACTTTCCAGTCGTAGCTGAGGTTGTGCAAATCATCAAGGACCGGCAAACCGGCATTCCATAATTCCTGACCGATCTTCTTGATCTCTGAAAAGTAGGGTGGAACCTGAGGCATTGTCGACAACAAAAGCTTGTCCTGACCGGCCGGGAGCATCACCGGGATGTGATATTCGATGCCCAGTTTCACATAGGCCTGCATGAAGGCTGCGGTCGCAAAAACCGTACCCATATGGGTATCGAGGTGCGTGAGGGGAAAACCCATCCGGCGTGCCAGTAAGATTTGCGCCCTGATTTCCTTCTCGACATCTTGTGGAGTGGCATTCTTAGCCACTGAATCCACGGAGGAGTAAAAATAACCATCTTTATCAAGCAGGGTTGGTACCGCCTCTCTGCCGGCGACAGGGCTCCACCGGTAGTTTTTCCATTCAGACGTCAGGGTCACATGAAGCCCCACATCCAGGTTGGGATGTTCCTTATAGTAATGGGCGAACTCCGGCACCCAGGAACAGGGCATCATAACACTGCATGATGTCGCAATCCCTTTGGTCAGTGCCTCGATAGCTCCCATATTCGAATCATGCGACATGCCCACATCATCCACATGCAGAATGATCACTTTAGCGCCTTTGGGGAATCCCAGTTTTTCAGCATAGGTCTCCTGGGCATACGTCCGTGCAGTAAAAGCGGAAAGAAATAACATCAAAATGCCAATCAGCATGGCTTCGGCAGCACAATTCACGTTTCTCATATCACCTCAATTGAAATGGTTATCTGACACACACTTATTAAATAAACCGATAACAAATTAACAGAAGTTGGTTGATTTGCAATAGAACGAACACTGCTATTTCTGAGCCGGTACCGTTAGGCCCAGAGCTTCGATCATCGGTATATTAAGGTCGTAGTCAAACCGGTCCTGAGAACCTTTCTTGAATACGCCAAATCCACCCTGATAATCCCATATGGTCCATGGAATCCCGTTTTCTTCAAGGTACTTTCGTACTTGTTCATACCAGTAGACACGATCTTTATTCGAGCTGTTTTCCATATAAACTCCAAACTCTCCGCAAAAGACCGGCACTTTTCTTTGATTCTTGAATTGGATTGCGATGTCCAGCAATTGTTTTAGGTGAGCTACCGACCCATCCGTCTTGTAATTGTTCAAACCGTCCTCAACCCAGGTTCC
>DATFNI010000265.1:0-2132 GCA_035266485.1 Balneolales bacterium | reverse complement strand
TGGTATTTGGCAATAAGACCACGAAATCCTTCATGGGTTATCCGGACGGACGTTACGTTCATTTGCGTATGCGTGATGCTGAGGCCATTCGACAACAGGTCACCGGAATCAAGAGGCTCAGCCCTGAATTTCGTAGCAATAATACCCCTGTTCACGTGGGCTCCAACATCGCATCACCAACTATTGCCGGGGTCAATGTTAGTTATGGCAACATGCGTAATATCATCCCGCAGGAAGGGGGGCGCTTTATCGATGAACTGGATATGGAACAACGACGAAGAGTAGTTGTACTTGGCAACGACATAAAGGGGTTGCTTTTCGGAGACAAACCGGCTATTGGGAAAAAAGTTTATGTCGGTCAGTCACCCTTCCTGGTGATTGGCATCATGAAGAAAAAAGTTCAGAATTCTTCTTATGGAGACCGCGACCAGAACTGCCTTTTCATTCCTGTCACTACGTATCGGGCAATGTTTGGGAACAAAAATCTCAATGATATCGTCTTTCAGATGAATAATCCGCAACAAGCCGAAGCGATTAAAACCCAAATCTACCAGACCCTGGGCAGGATTCATAAATTCGATCCTACCGACAAGGATGCACTTGGCATTTGGGATACCACCCAAACCGATAAATTCCTGATGTACTTCTTCATTGGATTCAACATCTTTATGGGAGCCATTGGCAGCTTTACACTAACAGTTGGCGGGATTGGTGTTGCAAACATCATGTTCATCGTTGTGAAGGAGAAGACACGCGAGATCGGCATCAAGCGTTCGATCGGCGCCACCCGTCGCAGTATCCTTTTCCAATTCTTCCTGGAAAGTTTTTTAATTGTTGTAATCGGAGCGATACTCGGATTTATCATCTCTGCATTGTTAATCCTGATAGCCGGCTATTTGCCCATTCAAACGTTTGTCGGAACTCCAACGATATCACTTACGGTCCTGATAGCCACAATATCATTATTAACACTGATTTCTATTCTCGCGGGGTATTTTCCGGCGCGCAAGGCAGCCAGCCTGGAACCGGTGGAATGCCTGAGATACGGAGTATAACCTTTTTTGTAACCGGAATAAGGCCATGTGGAAAATCTTACTTCAGGAATTTTATAATGATCTGAAAGCCCAGCGCCTTCGGACTTTTTTGACGATGTTCGCTATAACATGGGGGACGATCGCTGTTGTGTTGCTGTTATCTTTCGGACAGGGGCTCAAGCAAACTATGGCCAGCGGCTTTTCCAACGCTTTCGACCGGATGATCCTGGTTTTTGGCGGGACTACCAGCAAAGATTACCATGGCCTGTCCAAGGGCCGCCATATCCGTTTAAATATTGAGGACATCGACTTATTGAAACGATCGATCCCCAATATCGCCCTGATTAGCCCTTCCTATGGCAAATATGGAACCACTCTTGAGGTCGGAAAAAATAAAAGCACAACCTATATGGAAGGCGTCGATCCGTCGATTGAAGATATGCGTGATTTATATCCGGCCGCAGGAGGCCGTTTCATTGACGCACTGGACCTTAAGTACAAGAAACGAGTTCTTTTCCTCGGCAATAAGATCGCTAAAGATCTTTTCGGTAGTGAGAATCCAATTGGGAAAAACGTGAAACTCGACGGACTTCCCTTTAAAGTCATCGGTGTGATGGAGCCGAAAATTCAGACCAGCATGAACAATGGTCCGGATGCTCAGCGCGCTATTATTCCTGCTTCTACATTCAAGATGATATATGGCTCTCGACACATTGGGAGCATACTAATTCGTCCCAAAAATCTGGCCGACATCAAAGAATTGCAAAAAGAACTGGCGAATGTCCTGGCATCGAAGTATAAATTCGATCCAAGCGATACACATGCAATACAGGTATTCAATACGGTCGATGTAGCCAAGCAAATCAATACGGTGATGCTGGGCATTCAGATATTTTTAGGCGTGGTCGGGGCATTTACGTTGTTCATTGCCGGAGTCGGTGTGGCAAACATCATGTATGTGGTTGTCAAAGAACGGACACGTGAAATAGGGGTTAAAATCGCAGTCGGTGCCCGGAAACCACATATCCTCAGCCAATTTATGTTTGAGGCGTTATTTATCTCGGTGATTGGCGGATTAATGGGTCTCTTGTTCTCGTA